>DATCZB010000271.1:0-3052 GCA_036526155.1 Gammaproteobacteria bacterium | reverse complement strand
CGGGCCGACAGCGAGCTGACCGAAAGCTGGCTGGAGGAGGTCGAGGAAGACCTGTTCGGCGTCCATGGTTTCGCCCTGTTCGAGTCCTACCCGTTCGAGCTGAGTGTCAGCCTGCCTGGTGAGCTGGTGTCGACCAACGCGGAGGCAGATGCATCGGGCGCCCTGCGCTGGGCTTTCGACCACGACGACTTCTGGGTGCGCGATCGCACGCTCCACGCGCGCACGCGGATCGTGCACACGCGCCGCATTCTCGCCGCGAGCGCCGCGTTGCTGCTCGCAGGGCTTGTCGTTGTATCCGTCGTTCGTCGAAGACGCCGGACCCGTCACGGGATCTGACCGGTCCGGAGGCAGCCGCAAGACCGTTCGGCCCACCGGCGGCTGTTATAGTTTGCCGGCGTCGATCTCAGGAGCCCGGATTTGAGCAGCAGACCACCAGCCGGTGTTTTGATTCTCGCCGTCGCCTGCTTCGCGCTCGGTGCCGTCGGCACGGTCGCGGCTCAGGGCGGGGCTGCGCCGGAATGGACCACCGAGCAGGACCATGCAGACATGCAACGGCAGCTCGGGATCACTGCGCTCCGGCCCGGGCCGAGCGGACGCGACGATGCGCCGAACCCGGCCAACTATGACGAAGCGATCGCCAACCCGTATCCGGACTGGCCCGATTTGCTGACGCGAGATAACGGTGACGCAATCACGACTGCAGAACAATGGTGGCAGCTCAGACGGCCCGAAATCGTCGAGCAGCTCGAGCGCGAGGTGGTTGGCCGCATTCCCGCTGGCGTCCCGGTAGTCGAGTGGCGGGTGACGGAGACGGCCGAGGGCGTCCTCGGCGGACATCCGGTTCGCGGGCGCCAGCTGGCCGGCCGCGTCGACAACTCGGGCTATCCCGCGATCGCGGTCGAGATCGCGCTGACGCTGGTCCTGCCCGCCAACGCCGAGGGCCCGGTGCCGGTCATGGTCATGTTCCGCGGCGGGACGCTCGAGCAGGCCGTCGGCCTGGCCGAGACCCGCAGATTCGGCGGCGACGACGGTCGCGAGGATCCGCCGGGCACGGAGCAGCTGATCGCCGCGGGGTGGGGATTCGCTTTTCTGAACCCGGCAAGCGTCCAGGCGGACAACGGCGCCGGCCTGACCCGGGGCATCATCGGCCTCGTCAACCGGGGCCGGCACCGCACGCCCGACGACTGGGGCTCGCTGCGCGCCTGGTCGTGGGGCGCTGCCCGCGCGCTCGACTATTTCGAGGCCGATGCGGCGATCGACTCGAGCCGCGTCGGGATCGAGGGCGTCTCGCGCTACGGCAAGGCGGCGCTCGTGACGCTCGCATTCGAGCCGCGTTTCGCCGTCGGCCTGATCGCATCATCGGGGGAGGGCGGCGTCTCGCCGTATCGCCGCAATTTCGGCGAGATGGTCGAAAACCTGACCGGGCGCAGCGAGTATCACTGGATGGCCGGCAATTTCCTGAAATACGGCGCGGCCGAATCCGGCTTTGGCAGCCTGAATGCCTCAGACCTGCCCGTGGATTCGCACTCGCTGATCGCGCTGGCCGCGCCTCGCGCCACCTTCATCAGCTACGGAATCCCCGAGCGGGGTGATGCGCTCTGGCTCGATCAGCAGGGCAGCTACATGGCAACGGTCGCGGCCGGCGAGGTTTTCGAGTTGCTCGGCGCCGCGGCACTCGGCACCGGCGAGCATTACCAGACGGCCGAGCTGCCGCCGGTCAACCAGGGGCTTGTGAGCGGGCGACTTGCCTGGCGGCAGCACGATGGCGGCCATACCGATGCGCCGAACTGGAAGTACTTCATTCCCTGGGCCAGTCGTGAGCTCGGCATTGCGCCACGCGAGGGTCTGGTACCGGCTGCCGTGCCGGTGGCGCGCTGAAGATTGCAGCGATCGCGGCGGGTGTCACCGCCATCGTCTACACGGCTACGGCAGGGCTGCCCGATGCAGACATCGTGCTGACCGAGCTGCTCGGTCCGCGGTCCGCCACGGATCAGGCGCCGCCGCCGACCGGAAACCCGGCCGCACCAGGGCGTTAGCCGAGCGGACTGTCGATCAGCCGCCGGGCTCGATAACGAGCAGCGCGCCGGGCGAGGCGAATGCCGAGGCTTCGGTCAGGATGTAGATACGGCCGTCCGGCCCTTCGGCAACGTCGCGCATGCGCGTGCCGATCTCCGTCAGCATGCGCTCCTCGTGCTGCAGCTGGCCTTCGCTGCCAATTTCGAGACGGACCAGGCCCGGCTGCAGCCGGGCGCCCGACATCGTCGGCACGAAGACGTCGCCCTGCCAGTCGGGGAACAGATCACCGCGATACACGATGACATTGCCGGGGTTGCCACCGCGCGGCCACCAGGCCACGGGGTCGACGTAACCTTCGACGCCGCCCGATCCGAGCTCGTTCGGCGCGCCGTCGTAATGCGCACCCTCGGAGATCACGAACCAGCCGTAATTGGCGCCGGCCGTGATCAGGTTGACCTCGTCGCCACCGGCCGGCCCGAACTCCGTCGACCACAGATCGCCGGTCGCCGGGTCAAATCTGAGGCCGAGCTGATTGCGGTGGCCGACCGTGTAGATCTCGGGGAGGTAGTCGTCGTTGCCGACGAACGGATTATCGGCCGGGATCGAGCCATCGTCGTTGAGGCGCAGGATCTTGCCGAGATGCGACTGCGGGTCCTGTGCCTTTTCGCCCCAGTTGCGGTCGCCCGACGTGAAATAGAGGAGCCCGTCCGGGCCGAATTCGATCCGCCCGCCGAAGCTGCCCGTCGCCGGACCCTGTCCGCAGCAACGGTCGTTCTCGGCGGCCATGGCCGAGCTGTACCAGTCTCCGGCCACGAAGATGTCCTCGACGTCGTCGAGCTCGTCGCCGCCGTCCCAGCGGGCGCGGGCCACGACCAGCGACAGCAGCTGATCGTCGTCCGCGTGCGGCTTGGGATAGGCGAAATAGATCAGGCGGTTGGCTTCGAAGTCGGGGTGCAGGGTCAGGCCGAACAGCCCGCTGATGCTCTGCGTGAACATCTCGGGCAGGCCGGAGACCGGATCGGGGTCGAGGTTGCCG
>DATCZB010000270.1:0-2724 GCA_036526155.1 Gammaproteobacteria bacterium | reverse complement strand
GTGACGCTCGGCTGGGCCGTCAGCGGCCTCGACCTCGCCGGTAATCGCGTGCTCGACGAGACGCTGACGCGCGAGGAGGCGCTGGTTGCGCACACGCGCTCGAACGCCTACCTGTTGTTTCAGGAGGACAACCTCGGCTCGCTCGAGGTCGGCAAGCTGGCCGATCTCGTCGTGCTCGATCGCGACTATCTGAGCGTGCCGGCGGCCGAGATCAAGGAGATCGAGCCGACGCTGACCATGGTTGGCGGCGAGGTCGTCTGGCGCGCCGGGCCCTGACCGGGATCTTCTGGCGGATATCTGTAATACCCATCTGGACGCCCGGCCGGTAGTATGCGCAGCGCGATGTTCAATAGACCGGGTTTTTGTTGGGCTACAGCCCTGATCGGGCTCGTGCCGGCGACGGCCGTGCTGGCGCAGGAAGCGGGCGGCGGCGCCGAGAAATCGTTCCGCGTCGTGCGTAACGACGTGGTGATCAATGTCGATGGCGTGCTCGACGAGGCCGTCTGGGGCCGCGTGACCCTGATCGATGATCTGCACCAGGTCGAGCCCGTCGAATTCGCCGAGCCGTCACAACGGACCGAGATCAGAGTCTTCTACGACGACGAGGCGCTTTACGTTGGCGCAAGGCTCTGGGATACGGAGGCCGACCGAATCACGGCCAACGTGCTGCGCCAGGGTGATGGGCTCGACTCCGAAGACCGGATCACGATCATTCTGGACCCCTATCTCGATCGGCGCAGCGGCTACCGCTTCGAGCTCAACTCGAATGGGGTCCGCTGGGATGCGCTGTACCAGGACACGACGCGTGTCGAGAGCAACTGGGACGGAATCTGGCAAGGCGGCGCGACCCGCGATGACGAGGGCTGGACGGCCGAACTCAGGATTCCGTTCAAGACGCTGTCGTTCAACCCGAACACGACATCCTGGGGCATCAATTTCGAGCGCTCGGTCCAGCGTGTCGGCGAGAAGATCGGCTGGGTGTCGCGCAACCGGCAACTGAATCCGGGTGTGGCCGGCACGGCGACGGGCTTCGAGGGCGTGCAGCAGGGTCGCGGGCTCGACGTCGTTCCGTCTTTCAGCGTTTCCCGCGCCGAGGACTTTCGCGTCAATGGCGGCTCGAGCTCGGATACCGAGCCGTCACTGGACGTCTTTTATAAGGTGACGCCGTCATTGAACGCGGCGCTCACGATCAACACGGATTTTTCTGCGACCGAAGTCGACGACCGGCAGGTGAATCTCTCGCGGTTCAGCCTGTTCTTTCCCGAGAAGCGCGACTTCTTCCTGCAGGATTCCGACATCTTCGAATTCGGCCGCGTCGGCAGCCAGGGCGGCACCAACTTTTTCTCCGGTGGCAGCTTCGACGGCACGCGTAACTTCGCCGTCCCGACCTCGGCGTTCCAGAACGCGAGGCCGTTCTTCTCGCGCAGGCTCGGCCTGAGCGCGACCGGTGTGCCGGTGGATATCGAGGCGGGGGCCAAGCTGTCCGGCCGGGTCGGGCGCTGGAATGTCGGTTCCCTGCTCATACGTCAGGATCAGTTTCAGGATGTCGATGCCAGCGACATCTTCGTCGGCCGCCTCGCGGCCAACGTGCTCGAGGAGTCCGCGGTCGGCGTCATCATGACCGACGGCGACCCGCGCTCGAATCGCGACAGCTCGCTGATCGGCACCGACTTTCGCTATCGGAACTCACGGCTTTCGGGCGGGCGCCTGGTGCAGGCCCAGGCCTGGTACCAGCAAACGGATAATGAGGGCCTCGAGGGTGAGGACCGCGCCTACGGCGCAGGTTTCAGCGTGCCGAATGCCCAGGGTTGGCGTTACGGCTACGAGTTCAAGGTCATCGAGGAGAACTATCTCCCGGCCGTCGGGTTCATCGACCGCACGGGCGTGCGCGACACGCAGGCGAACTTCGGCTACCAGTATCGTTCACGCGACTCCCGGCGGATGATCCGTGGCATCTACTCGGGCATCGACTACTACCGCCAGGATCTGCTCGGCACGGGCAGGCTCGATACCGAGATCCTCGGCGTAAGGCTCCTCTCTCTCGACACCAACCGCAATGACCGCCTGTTCACGCAGTACACGTTCAACCGCGAAATTCTGCTGGAGCCGTTCACGATCTACCGTGCCCCCGATGATCCGGACCGCACCGTCGTCATTCAGCCCGGCGATTACCGCTACGAGGAGCTCAGATTAGGCGGAAGCTCGGGACAACAGCGGCGCTTAGCCGTGGGCGGCAGCTACACGTTTGGCGATTTCTACAACGGGTCTTCCGACGCCTACAACGCCAATATCAACTGGCGCCCGTCGGAGCGGATGCGCTTCAGCGTGAACTACAGGGTCAACGAAGTCGAGCTGCCCGAGGGGGATTTCACGACGCGCCTGACATCCTTCAGGGCCGAGCTGATCCTGTCGGCGACGCTGTCCTGGGTCAACCTGATCCAGTACGACAACATTTCCGAGAACATCGGCCTGAACAGCCGGTTGCACTGGATTCCGCAGGCCGGCCGCGAGGGCTTCATCGTCTTCAATCATTCCGTCGTCGACCCGGACAGGAACGATTCGTTTCATTCGGCTACGGCGGACCTCTCGGTCAAGTTCAGTTATACCTGGCGGCTCTGACCGGGTTCGTCCGGCCGCGACATGATCGCGAGCCAGGGTCCTTCTAACTGCTATGATCGGCCGTATATTCGATCTCTAAAGTCCTTCGGGGGTGGGTCATGTTTG
>DATCZB010000269.1:0-3496 GCA_036526155.1 Gammaproteobacteria bacterium | reverse complement strand
TATTTCTTCGCGGGCATACCGGAGAAACTTTTCGAGAATAACTTTATCGCCACTGGCTGGGATCACCACGCCTATGATGTGGCACCGGACGGTCGGTTTCTTATGCTGCAAATGGATACCCGCGAAAATCGCGGAATCGTCGTCGAGCAGAACTGGTCAAGCGAACTCGCGCGGCTTTCCACAGCGCCATAAAAGCGGCGCCGGACTGATATCAAGGCGGCTAATCGAGCAGGTCCGGGTGCGGGACTTCCTGTCACTTGCGGAGCTACCAGATGGCCACCGGATTGATGATCATCTGCACCGACCCCTGCAGCCGTGGCTGTCCCAGGACGAACAGAAACTCAGTGACGTTTTCGCTTGCCAGCCGGCCCGTGTTCATCGTCTCGAGGATGTAGATGCCATTGTCCTTGAGGAACGTGACATGACCGTAAAAAGCCCGGTCACCCTCGATCGGCGGCACGGCCTCGACACCCCAGGTATCGGCGCCGACCGCCATCGGCTGTAACGATGCGATATACGCCGCGCCGTCGTTGGTGATGCCGGGCTCGGTCGCAACCCAGGTCTCGGGATCCGACTCGAGCATCGCGTCGGTCCATCCCGTATGGAACAGAACGATATCGCCCGGGCGAATCTCGACATCCTGTTGTGAAGCCGCGGCACGGATGTCATCAGCATCGAAGGCCTGACCTCCCTGCATCGCCTCGACCCCGAAATACGCGGCCATGTCGAGGAGCACACCCCGACCGACGAGAGGCGGCACGTTGTGGATACCGAATTTCTGCAGCCCGGTGATCGACGAGAATGCTTCGCCCTCGGTGCAGTTATAGAACACGCCGCTCTCGCCGAGATGCCCCAGACCGTCGAGCTGCGGGCCGATGCCCCACCAGATGTGCGAGACGTCATCGTTGTAGGTAAGCGGCCATCCGTAGTCCGCCTCTAAAGAGCGGCCGAATTGCTGGTCGGGCTGAACGACCTGCAAGGTCATGCTGCGTGGCGCAAAGGCTGGCATGCCCGGGTCGATGACGATGCCGAGCGGATGCACGTTGCCGGTCGTGGCG
This sequence comes from Gammaproteobacteria bacterium, assembly GCA_036526155.1. Classification (GTDB taxonomy): domain Bacteria; phylum Pseudomonadota; class Gammaproteobacteria; order Steroidobacterales; family Rariloculaceae; genus DATCZB01. The sequence continues at coordinate 2,438 of DATCZB010000269.1, read as the reverse complement.
AGACCGAGCGCCGAGAGGACACTGGCGCTGGTCATATGGTTGGCGGCTCCGAGCTCGTCGTCCGCACCCCACCTCGACGGCATGCATTCCTGTGCCGATGCGGCTGCGCCCGCCATCAGATAAATACCCGCGATTCCCCCAATCCAGTTCGTCGATCGACCTTTCACGACTTCCGCCTCCTTACGCCAGAGCAACCCAGCCAAACCATCGCGCTGGCCTCGCCGGGCAGTGGCTGCCGGTGACTGGCCAACTGCCCGATCATACCCTTCGCAGCCGACGCCAGACGCCCGCGATACAGGTACCATAGCCCTCCGTGCGGTCTGCTTCCGAGCGCGGGAGAGCCGCCACGCATGCAACTGACCCTCGGGTCGCCGATGCCAGTGGAGTTTGAATGACCGCCGAGCAATACGAAGTCCTCGCCATCAAGTACGCCGAGTTGCCTCGCGAGGCGCGCAGCAACTTCGTCGACGGGGATCCGCACGAGACTCACGCCATGCCGCTCGACTATTTCGTCTGGGTCGTGCGCAACGACCAGCGTACGATCGTCGTCGATACGGGATTCGGCGAGGACGTCGCCGCCCAGCGTGGACGCAAGATCACAAACACCGTGGCGCAGGGGTTCGCCGCTTGCGAAGTCGATCCGGACAACGTCAGCGACGTCGTCATTTCACACCTCCACTACGATCATTGCGGCAATGACGAACTGTTCGGCAATGCGCGCTATCACCTGCAGGACGACGAGATGGCGTATGCAACCGGCCGGCACATGTGCCATGGCGCCATTGCGCACGCTTTCGAAGCCGACGACGTGGCGCGTATGGTGCATCGCGTCTTTGCCGGCAGAGTCGAGTTTCACGACGGCGACGACACGCTGGCGCCAGGCGTCACGCTGCACCGGCTCGGCGGCCACACGATGGGCCTGCAGGTCGTGCGCGTCGAGACGGGCGCCGGGCCCGTGGTGCTCGCCTCCGACGCCAGCCACTTCTATGCCCACTTCGAGAACAGTCGCGTGTTTCCGGTTGTATACAACGTCGCCGACGTCCTCGAAGGTTATCGAACGCTGTTCCGGCTGGCGGGTCCCGGCCGCAGGATCATTCCCGGGCACGACCCGCTCGTGCTCGAACGCTACCCGGCAGCCAGCGAGGCCACGGCGGGCTGGGCAGCGCGTCTCGATCTCAATCATGACTGAATGCGCGCGATGATGCTGCAAACGCAACGGTTACTCTGCGCGGCGCTGTGCTCATTGCTGCTCGGCGCCTGCGGCCCGGGCGCCACGGCGAACGACGTCGAAACCTGGATTCCCGAGGTGGTTGCCCGGTATCCGCACGACACCAATGCCTTCACCCAGGGGCTGATCTTTCATGACGGTTTTCTGTACGAAAGCACCGGTCGTCGCGGCCAGTCTTCTCTGCGCAAGGTCGAGCTCGAGACCGGCCGCGTGCAGCAGTTTCGGCCGCTGTCAGCTCAGTTCTTCGCCGAAGGTCTGGCCGCGCACGACGGGCGGCTGATCCAGCTGACCTGGCAGAGCGGTGTCGGCTTCGTCTACGGCCTGGAAGACTTCAATCCCGAGCAGCGGTTTCGTTACGAGGGCGAGGGCTGGGGCCTGACCCACGATGGCGAGCGCCTGATCATGAGCGACGGAACCGCGAATCTTCGCTTTCTCGATCCGGCTGACTTCAGTCTGCTCGGCTCGATCGAGGTGACGGTTGAAGGTCAGCCGGTCGCCAATCTCAACGAGCTCGAATTCATCGACGGCGAGGTCTGGGCCAACATCTGGTACGACGAGCGCATCGTGCGGATCGACCCGGGGACCGGCGCCGTGCTTGGCTGGATCGACCTGAGTGCGCTCTATCCGGCCGCAGCACGCCCGGCCGATGCTGTCGTCAACGGCATTGCTTACGACGCTGCGGCCGACCGCATTTTTGTCACGGGCAAGCTCTGGCCCGCGATCTTCGAGATCGGGCTCGATCAGCGTCGCTGAGATACGGCCCAGCCGTCACTCGACGCAATTGCGGCACCTGAACCGCCGCACTAGACTACTCAGGCGAATGAGATGGATCTCAACGCCAACAAACAGAAGGGATCCTCGGCCAGCTGGCCAATCAAATCTAATAAGGGGTAACTAGCGATGACACAGAAGTACTCGGGCGGTTGCGAGCACGTGCACACGGGCTCGGACAACGAACCCATCGACAATCACACCTGTCACTGTTCCGTCTGCAAGCGCGTCACGGGCCAGGACACGACCCACGTCGTCTTCTTCGCCCATGGCGACCTGGCCGTCGACAACGAAGGCGGGCTGAACCGCCAGCCGTTTAACGACCAGAACGCCGACGGTCCGCTGGAGCTTTGTACCTGTGCCGAGTGCGGCACGCCGATCATGCTCGACGACAAGCAGAAGCGGATCCGGGTAGTCGTCCCGAATCTCATGGGTTACG
>DATCZB010000268.1:0-16509 GCA_036526155.1 Gammaproteobacteria bacterium | reverse complement strand
GTGCCTGAATAACAGCTGCATGCCGAGGCAGATGCCGAGCACTGGCACCTCGAGCGCGGGCAGCGCCTCGGTCAGGCCGAGGCGGTCGAGCCGTGCCATTGCATCGCGGGCCGCGCCAACGCCGGGCAGGACGACGTGACTTGCGGCCCGGAGACGTGCCGGGTCGTCGCTGACCTCGATCTCGTGCCCGAGCCGGGCGAACGCAAACTTCAGCGACGCGAGATTCGCTCCGCAGCAGCCGATCATGACCGGGTCGATGCTCATAACGTGCCCTTTGTCGATGGCAGGTCCGTGCCCTCGCGTGCAATCGCCTGCCGCAGCGTGCGCGCCACGCCCTTGAAGCAGGCCTCGACCATGTGGTGCGCGTTCTCACCGCGCACGGCGACATGCAGCGCAGCACCCAGCGTGTCTGCCAGCGAGTGGAAAAAGTGGCTGACGAGCTCCGTTGGCAGGCCGCCGACGCTGTCGCGCGGGAACTCGCCCTCGAATACGGCATAGGCGCGGCCGGAAAGGTCGATTGCGACCTGCGCCTCGGCTTCGTCCATGGGCAACAGGAATCCGTAGCGTCCGATGCCGCGCTTGTCGCCGAGCGCCTCGCGCAGAGCCTGGCCCAGGGCGAGTGCGACGTCCTCGACGGTGTGGTGCTCATCGACCTCGAGATCACCGTCGCAACGTATGTTGAGCGCGAACGCGCCGTGCTTGCCGAGTTGCTCGAGCATGTGATCGAAGAACCCGATGCCGGTCTCGATCTCAGGGTCGCGCACGAGGTCCAGATCCAGCTCCACCGTGATGTCGGTCTCTCGCGTTTTCCGCGTCACCCTGGCGCGCCTCGGCGCGTCGAGCGTTTCATGAGCGATCTTTGACCATCCCGTGCCGGCGTCGATGGCGAATCCGCGAACGCCGACGGCACGGGCCAGACCAATGGCATCGTCGCCGGCACCGACGACCATCGAGCGCGCTCGGTCGAGCCGGTCGCCCTGAATGTATTCGGCGACCAGGCCGATGCCCGGTAAGGCACAGTCGCAATTCTCCGCAGCCGTGTGCCGGCAGCGCTCGAACGCGGCTACGGCGAGGCCCTGGGACGTCAGGAGGTCAGTGATGAACGACTCCACGGAATCACCGGTGCCGCGCTCGTCAGCCTCGGAAGATCCCGCCTGTCCGTCGAGCAGGACGAGTGAGAAACCGGCGTCGCGGAACCGGAACAGCGCCGGAAGGGAAGCCTCCTTCAGCCTGACCGCGGCGAGCGAATTTGCCGCGGACGCGGGTGCCAGCTCGATCAGGCCGCCGGCAAGCTCGATGAAGACGATCTGCTCAGCCACGGTTGCCGCCTCCCGAACCAACCGCCGCGAGCAGACGGTCATTGTCTTCGCGGCGGCCGACGGTGATGCGGACGCAGTCGGCCAGCATGGGCTCGCCGGAGAACCGCCGCACCAGTACTCCGCCATCCCGCGCATTCCGATCGAACACGTCGGCATCCGTCACCCGGGCGAGCACGAAGTTTGCCTGGCTGGGGATTACCTCGACGACGCTCTCAAGGCTCGCCAACGCGCTCGCCAGCCGATCGCGTTCCGTGCGGGTCTCGGCGATTCGCCGGCGCGCCACCTCGAGCGACTCCGGCTGCATGGCCTTGCTGACGATCTCGATCGAAGGCGTCGGAAACGTGTAGGGCGGCAGCACTTTCTCGAGGAAGCCGACCACCTCCGGAGCTGCGATCAGCGCGCCACAGCGGGCGCCGGCGAGGGCGACGAATTTTGACAGCGTGCGCAACACCACGACGTGCTCGTGACGCGAGATGAGCTCATCGAGCCCCTGATCCTCGGCATAATCCTGGTAGGCGGCATCAATGACGAGCAACGCCCGGCCTTCGAGCTCGGCAGCCAGCTGCTCGATCGCAGCCCGCCCCGCGATCGTGCCGGTCGGATTGTTCGGCGAGCAAACGAAAACGATACGGGTCGCGTCGTTCACGCTTGCCAGCACGCGTTCGGAATCGAAGGCGAAGCCGTTCGCGGCGTCGAGCGGCGCGGTTTGGATCTTTGCGGCCTGAATCGTCGCGTAAACGCGATACATGTCGAACGTCGGCGGCGTTATAAGGATCGCGTCGCGCCCGGCGCGGCAAAAGCCCCGAATGAGCACGTCGATGGCTTCGCTCGAGCCCCGGGTAACGAGCAGCCGATCCCGCGCCACACCGTAATAATCGGCCAGCGCTTCGCGCAGCACCTCGGGCCGCGGCGGCGGGTACACGTTGAGCCCGCGCTCGGTCGGATCGCTGGGCAGTCGCCAGGCCGACTCGTTGGCATTGAGCCGCGTCATGCCGGGCTCCCAGGCGCCGGGCTGGTAGGGCCTGAGCGCAACCAGATCGGGCCGCGCGAGGTCGAGCACGGAGCTCATCGTTCGGACTCCGCGCCGAGCGCCTCGAGTCGCAGCGTGACCGCGCGCGCATGGGCGTCGAGACCTTCGGTATTGGCCAGGGTTGCGGCCACTGGCCCGATCGTCGCAAGCCCTGCCGGCGAGAGTTCCTGCACCGTCATGCTGCGCAGAAAATCGGCAAGCCCGAGGCTCGAGTAGCTCCGGGCGTAGCCGTACGTCGGCAGCACGTGATTCGTGCCGCTGCAGTAATCGCCGACGGATTCCGGTGTCCAGGGTCCGAGAAAGACCGATCCTGCGGCCTCGATCGAGTCCAGCCATCGCCTCGCGTCGGCGATCTGCAGTATCAGGTGCTCGGGCGCGTAGCGGTTGGAGATATCGATTGCTGTCTCGATGTCCTCGGTCAGGATCAGGGCGGCATGCGCGAGCGACTTTGCCACGATTTCGCGGCGCTCGAGTTGCGCAGTCTGCTGCTCGATCGCGGTGACGACTTCCTCGGCAAGTCGTCGGCTGGTCGTAACCAGGATCGACTGCGAGTCCGAACCGTGTTCTGCCTGTGACAGCAAGTCTGCCGCGACGAAGTCCGGTCGTGCTGACTTGTCTGCAACCACGAGAACTTCTGAAGGACCGGCCGGATAATCCTTGGCCGCGCCCCGGGGGTCGAGATCCACCTGGATCTTGGCCTCGGTGACCCAGGCGTTGCCCGGGCCGAATATCTTGTCGACCTTGGGCACGGTTTCCGTGCCATAGGCCATGGCGGCGACGGCCTGCGCTCCACCGGCCTTGAATACGCGCGCGATCCCGCAGAGCTGTGCGGCATAGAGCACGGCTGCATCGATTGCGCCGTCCTTGCCCGGCGGACAGCACAGAACGCGAACCGGGCACCCCGCCAGCTTCGCCGGGACGCCGAGCATAAGTGCCGTGGATGGCAGCGGTGCGGTGCCGGCCGGCACGTAGAGGCCGACTCGCCCGAGCGCACGCACGACGCGCTCGCAGCGGACGCCCGGTTGCGTCTCGAGATCGATCGTCGCCGGGCGCTGAGCGCTGTGGAAAGTCTCGATATTCCCGGCCGCCGACTCGATGGCGGTCTTCTGCTCGACGGTCAGGGACCGCGCTGCCGTCTCGAACTCCGCCGCCGTCACTTCGAGCGCCTCGAGCGCGACGCCGTCGATCTCCTCGGTCAGGCGCTGCACGGCCGCATCCCCATCAAGCCGGACCTCGGCAATGATCTCCGCGACGCGCGTTGCGAGCTCCTCTGACCGTGCCAGGGCAGGCCGGGCCAGCAGGCGTTCACGCGCGTCCTCCGTCAGATCAGACCAGTCAATGATTTCGAGTGTCATGTCGCTGCAACCGCTTCAGGCGAGCATCTTTTCGACCGGCAGGACGAGCATCGAGCTCGCGCCGGCTTCCTTGAGCTCTTCGAGCGTCTCCCAGAAAACGTTCTCACGGCAAACGGCATGCACGGCCACCTTGTCGTCGCGACCCTCGAGCGGAATGATGGTCGGGGCCTCGGCGCCCGGCAGCAGCGCCGTCACTGCCGGCAGTGCGGAGCGCGGCGCGTGCAGCATGATGTACTTACTCTCCTTGACCTGCAGCACGCCCTGAATTCGCTTCAGCAGCCGGTCGATCCAGACTTTCTTTTCCGGATCGAGCGCCACGGGCGTCTGAATCAGCGCGGCTGTGCTTTCGAGTATGGTCTCTGCCTCGACGAGATCGTGTGCTCGCATCGTTGCCCCGCTCGATACGAGGTCGCAAATGACGTCGGCGCGGCCGAGACTCGGCGCAATTTCGACGGCCCCGGAAAACTCGACCACCTCGGCTTCGATGCCGGAGCGGGCAAGATAGTCGGCGAGGATCCGGGGATACGATGTCGCGATTCGCGTGCCAGCGAGCGACGCGGGTCCGCCGTACTCCATCTGGCTCGGCACGCCGAAAGAAAGCCGGCAATGACCGTAGTCGAGCGTGGTGACCTCGGCGAACACGGCTGTGGCATCAGCGAGTCCGAGTCTCGCCTCGGCGATAATGTTCTGGCCGACGACACCGAGGTCGCAGACGTCTTCCTGGACCAGGCCCGGAATGTCGTCGTCGCGCACCAGCAGCACGTCGATCGGCATGTTCTCGCCGTAACAGATGAGCTGATCGCGGCCGCGCGAGTAGATGAGCCCGCAACGACTCAGGAGTTCCATCGTGTGCTCGGTCAGGCGACCGGACTTCTGAACCGCGATCTTGATCCGCGCCGTCGTTTCCCTTAACTGTTTCATGATCTGGCACCCAGACGATTTAGGACGGTGCGATAACCCCCGTTACCGGCAGACAGAAACCGCGCCACACGGCCGATGGTCGTGACCGACACGCCCGTCATATCGTGAATCCGGCGGTAGGGCAGGCCATCCTCGAGCAACGGGACGACACTCCAGCGATCGACGATCGCCTCGAGCTCGGCCGGTGTGCAGAGGTCCTCGAGAAACCGACGGCATTCGGCCTCGGATTCGAGCGTAAGCAGGGCGCGATAGAGCCCCTTCGCCGCCTTCTGGCGCTGCTTTGGGTCGCGGGATGATTTCATAAATTTGTAATAATGTAATAGCGTGCTGTTACATTAGCCTATCGCAGGAACGTCGTCAAGGGATTGTCCTCAGTCCACGGCGCCCGCCGGCAGGAGCTTAAGACGCTGTTCTGCCGTTCCGGGGAGGAATGCGGCTGGCGTGCCCTGAACCCAGTCGTCGTGCCCCGCACCGTAGTAGGGCGACAGCGGATGCCCGCTTTGACCGCCAGGCATATGAAAGTAGCCATTGGTCTCGTCGCCCGGGCTGACGGCGAAACGTGCCGAGGCGCCGAACCGTATCGTCTGCACGCGCGGCATGTCTGTGTCGCCGGGCAGTGCCATGACCGGCATGTCGAGCCAGGCCGAGAGCAACGGCACCGCCTGACTCAGCGGATGCTGGACACGGACAGTGTTGAGCTCGCCCCAGGTCCGGCCTGCGAGCTCGGCCGGCGAGCGCACGCCGAGCACGTCGTTGAGCAAGTCGCTGAGACTGTCGAGCTTGTAGTCCGGCCAGGAGTCGTAGGCCGGATCCAGCAGGTGCGCGGGCTCCGCGTCGAACAGTGCCCAGGCAAAAGATTCCTCGCGCTGGCTGAAATAGGTCCAGCCCGAATCCAGGGCCTCGATCTCGGCCGTCAGTGCCGCGGTCATACGCCGGATCATGAAGCGGCGCCAGGTTCGGACGATCCGATACCCAACCGAATCCACCCTTGCCCGATCACCGGACCGAGCCACGGCCTCGCGCACGGCCACGAGCAACGGATCGGTCTCGGCAGTGAGCAGATCGAGCAGCGCCTCGCGCCAGCGCGAAAGAAACAGCGCCTCGTCGTCGAGCTGGATGGCAAGCATGTCTGCCGGCTCGGCATCGGGGCCCAGCGTGCGTAGCCTGTCCCGAATCTGGCCGCCGCGTGCGCCGAGATCGTAGTTGCCGTCGCCAATGGCCCGCAGCATCTCGCCTTCGACCACGCGCCCGTTGGCCGTCCAGACGAGCCCGTCGCCGGGATCCACGACGCTCGGATACTCTTCCGGCGCCAACCAGCCGTCCCAGGCCGGTCCAGCTGCCGAGCTCGTGCCCCGACCGGAGCTCAGGCGACGCGGTAAGGGTCCGGCGATTGTCCAGCCGACGCGTCCGGCTCGGTCGGCCACGATGAAGTTTTGCGCCGGCAGTCCGGACGATTGCGCGATCTCCATGGCTGCGGTTGCATTCTCTGCCCCGCCCAGCCGCCAGAATTCGAGCGAATAACCCTGCGTTTCGTGCGCTACCCAGCGCACCGCCAGGCGCCGACCATCGGGAAGCTGGCCGATGACCGGGCCGAAGAGGGTGGTCTCGAAAGTAAACGGAACCGAACCGCGACCCGCAACCTCGATCGGTGACGACTTGACCTCGATTGGCAGGGAACCTTCCGGACTCAGGTAGCGGGATGGGTCGGCGGGATCCGGCTCGAGCACGATGAGATCGGTCCAGTCGCCGTAGGAATTGGTCAGACCCCAGGCGATGTCGCCGTTGCTGCCAAAGACGACGGCGGGAATGCCGGGCAGCGTGGCGCCGGTAATGCGCCTCTGGCCGCGGTCGAGTGAGGCCCGAAACCAGATCGACGGCGTTCCCATGCCGAGGTGCGGATCATTGGCGAGGATCGCGGCCCCGGTTGCAGTCCGGTCTCCGGCAACGGCCCAGTTGTTCGACCCCACGGCAACCGGCGTGAACAGGGGATCGAAGTCGTCTCGCCCGGCCTCGAGCGCGGCGAGCTGGCGCGCATCGAGTTGCGCCAGGTCGTAGGTCTCGGCCGATGGAATAACTGCCGGTGGCCCCGGGTCGCCGACGAGCGGCGCGTCCCAAACGGTGGCTCGAGGGAACAGCAGATCGACCACGGCGCCCGGCAGGACGCCACGAGCAACGAGCTCGCTCCGCTTGAACCGCGCCAGGCCGTCCTGCAGGTCGAAATACATTGCCCCAATCACGAGCATCGAATCGACCGGCGACCAGGCTTTCGGCGCTTGCTGCAGCAGCAGGTATTCGAACGGCTTCGACTCGAGTGCGCCGAGCCCCGCGTTCACGCCGGCCGTATAGGCATCGAGCAGCGCGCGCTGGGATGCCGGCAGACTGGTCACAACGCGCTCGGCCGTAGCACGAAGCCCGTGAATTCGACGTTCCTGGTCTGCGGCGAGGGCCACCTGACCGAACAGTGCCGAGAGCTCACCGGCCGCGACACGGCGATAGAGGTCCATCTGGAAAAAGCGTTCCTGAGCGTGCACAAAGCCCAGCGCACGGGCTTCATCCACAGGATTGTCGGCACGGATCGTGGCGACGCCGAGAGAGTCACGCTCGACGATGACGGGTTCGCTGAGGCCGATCAGGGCGACTTCTCCGGAGTAATCCGGAAGGCTCGAGATGACCTCGTGCCGAACCCAGGCGGCGGCGGCGACGATTGCGATCAGGGCAATCGCAGCGATGATTCCAAAAACTCTGAACGCTTTTCGCATGACAGGTAGAGTGATCGGCGCCTGTCGAATATAGCAAGTCGATGTCGGAGTCGCACAGCGCGCGATTCACTGCCAGCGACGTCTCCTGGTCTGGCTAGGTCAGCTCCCGCAGAATCGCATCGCCGAACTGCCTCGTGCTGAGACTCGTTTCACCGGCGACGGCAATGTCGCGCGTTCTTGCTCCGGCCGCCATGGCGGCGGCGACGGCGGCTTCGATCGCCTCGGCCGCTTCAGGCGAGTTCAGCGAGTAACGCAGCAGCAGGGCCCCGCTCAGGATCGCGCCCGTCGGGTTGGCGATGCCCTGGCCCGCGATGTCCGGCGCGGACCCGTGGATCGGCTCGTACAGGCCCAGCGTGCCTTCGCCCAGCGAAGCCGAAGCCAGCATGCCCATTGAGCCCGGCAGCATCGAGGCCTCGTCCGTGATGATGTCGCCGAACATGTTCTCGGTAACCATGACATCGAAATCGGCAGGCCGGCTCAACAGATGCATCGCCGCGGCATCGACCAGCAGGTGCTCGACTTCGAGCTCGGGAAATTCCTCGGCAAATATGCGCGTTGCCACCTCGCGCCACAGCCGCGACGTCTCGAGCACGTTGGCCTTGTCGATCGACGTGACCTTGCCCTTGCGGCCTTTGGCCAGATCGCCGGCCACGCGGCAGACGCGCTCGATTTCGCCGACCGTGTAGACGCAGGTATCGGTGGCTGAGTCCGCCGTGCGTTTCTTCTCGCCAAAATAGATACCGCCCGTCAGTTCGCGCACCACCATGATGTCGACGCCTTCGAGCTTCTCGGGCTTGAGCGGCGACGAATCGATGAGCTCCGGAATCGTTGCAACCGGCCGCAGATTGGCGAACAGACCGAGTGCCTTGCGAATGCCCAGCAGGCCTGCTTCGGGACGTTTGTCGACCGGCACGTCGGCCCACTTGGGTCCGCCGACAGCGCCGAGAAACACGGCGGCTGCACCGTCACACGCGGCGAGCGTGGCGTCGGGCAGGGGAGAGCCCGTCTCGTCGTAAGCGGCACCGCCAATCAAGTGGTGCTCGAACTCGAGGTCGAGTCCGAACTTGTCACTGACGGCCTGCAGCACGCGCTTCGCTTCGGCTGAAACCTCAGGGCCTACACCGTCGCCATCGAGAACGACGATCCGGGCACTCATGCGCGCGCTTCCTCGAATGCCTTGATCGTTTCCTCACTCTCGAGCAGGAAGCCGAGCTGGTCGAGGCCGTTCATGAGGCAGTAACGCGAGAAACCGTCAATCGGGAACGCAATCTTGCTGCCGTCGGGCAACCCCAGCGTCCGGCTCTCGAGGTCGATGCTGACCTCGGCGCCCGGGTTGTCGAGTAGCCACTGGTGAGTCTCGGAATCGACAAGGACGGGCACGAGACCGTTCTTTAGCGAGTTGCTGCGAAAGATGTCGGCAATCTCGGTGCTGATGACGGCGCGGATGCCAAAATCGACGAGCGCCCAGGGCGCATGCTCGCGCGAGGAGCCGCAACCGAAGTTGCGCCCGCCAACCATCACCGCGGCGCCGGTGACGGCATCGGTATTGAGCACGAAGTCGGCCTTGGGCGAGCCGTCTTCGTTGTAGCGCCAGTCGTTGAAAAGCTTCTCCCCGAGACCGGTCTTGGTTGTGGTCGTCAGGAAACGTGCCGGGATGATCTGGTCGGTGTCGATGTCATCCTGCGGCATCACGACCGTCTTTGATTCGATTCTGATCAGTGGTTCCATCGTTGGCGCCTTAATTCATGAGCTCGCGCGGGTCCGATACGCGACCGGTGACGGCCGCGGCGGCCGCGGTCAGGGGGCTTGCGAGAATCGTGCGGGCACCCGTGCCCTGACGACCTTCAAAGTTGCGGTTACTGGTGCTGACGGCCAATTTGCCCGGGGCAACCTTGTCGCCGTTCATCGCGATGCACATCGAGCAGCCGGGCTCCCGCCACTCGCCGCCGGCGGCCTGAACGATCTTGTCGATGCCTTTCTCTTCGGCCGCCTTTTTGACGGGGGCGGAGCCGGGGACGACGAGCAGGCGGACGTTGTCGGCGACCTTGCGGCCTTTGAGCACCGACGCGGCCGCCTCCAGATCGCTGAGTCGGCCGTTGGTGCACGAGCCGATGAAGACCACGTCGACGGCCTGCCCGAGGACGGGCTTGCCGGCCTCGAGCTGCATGTAGCCGAGGGCCTTGTCGAACGCGGCGTCTCCGGACTTCGGCAAAGCCTGGTCGATCGCGACGACCATGCCAGGGTTGGTGCCGAAGGTGATCATGGGCTTCAGATCGTCGACGTCGATCGTGACGCTGCGGTCGAAGCGGGCACCCTCGTCGCTCGGTAGCTTGCGCCAGGCGCGGACCGCCGAGTCGAAAGCTTCACCCTGGGGTGCCATCGAGCGCCCGGCCATGTACTCGTAGGTGACGTCATCTGGCGCAATCATGCCGGCGCGGGCACCAGCCTCGATCGACATGTTGCAGATCGTCATGCGCTCTTCCATCGAAAGGGGGGATATGGCCGAGCCTGCGTACTCGATGACGTGGCCCGTGCCGCCGTCGACGCCGATCTCGCCGATGATCTTGAGAATCACATCCTTGGCCGTGACCCCGGCTTTGAGCGCGCCGGTGAGGTTGATGGCGAGCGATCTGGGCTTGCGTTGCAGGAGACACTGGGTCGCGAGCACGTGGCCAACCTCGGTCGTGCCGATGCCGAATGCCAGCGCCCCGAAAGCGCCGTGCGTGCTCGTGTGCGAATCGCCGCAGACGATGGTCTTCCCGGGTTGAGTCGCCCCGAGCTCCGGAGCAATCACGTGCACGATGCCGCGTTCGGCACTCGCGAAGTTCCTGAGCTCGATCCCGAACTCGGCGCAGTTCTTTTCCATCTGGATGACCTGCTTGGCCGCGGCTGGCTCGCTGACGATCTCGAGATCCTTGAGCGAGGCGATCGGCACCGTCGGGATCGAATGGTCGAGGGTGGCGAGGCTCAAATCGGGCCGGCGCACGGGCAGGCCTTTTTCGCGCAGCACGTCGAAGGCCTGCGGGCTCGTCACCTCATGGATGAGATGCAGATCGATATAGAGGATGGCGGGGCGGTCGTCGCTTTCGGGGCTGACGACATGCGAGTCCCATACCTTGTCGAACAAAGATTTCGCGGTCATTGAGTTTTTTGCCTGAAATTAGACTGCGAGCGAATGCTCGCCGGTCGTGTCGATGACGGGCTCCAGCCAGCCCCACTCATCAGCGGTGCTGCCATCGAAGAGCCCGAAGAAAGTACTCTGAATCTGCTCGGTGACGGGGCCGCGCTTGCCGGACCCGACCGTGATCTTGTCGACCGAGCGCACCGGAGTGACCTCGGCCGCCGACCCGGTCAGGAAAATCTCGTCAGCGATGTAGAGCATTTCGCGCGGAATGTTCTGCTCGACAATCTGCAGCCCCAGGGTTTGCGCGAGCTTCATCGCCGTGTCCCGGGTGATGCCGGCCAGAATCGAGGCCGATGCCGGCGGCGTACAGATCTTGCCGTCGTGCACCAGAAACAGGTTCTCACCGGCGCCTTCGCTGACATAGCCCTCTGAATTGAGCGCGATGCCTTCGGCGAAGCCGAGCCGGCGCGCCTCGAGCGTGACCAGAATGCTCGACAGGTAGTTGCCTCCGGCCTTGGCCAGCGCCGGCACCGTGTTCGGCGCGACGCGCTGCCAGGAAGAGACGCACACATCGACGCCGTTCTCGAGTCCACCGTCGCCGAGGTAGGAACCCCATTCCCAGGCCGCGATCGAGCAGTCCGCCGGAGCGTCGGGATTACCCGCGACCCCCATTTCTCCATAACCACGGAAGGCGATGGGGCGAATGTACGCGCCGTCCGTCAGTCCGTTTTCGCGCACCACCTGCCGGCTCGCGGCGACCAGCTCGTCAATGGAGTATGGAATCTGGAGCCGGTAAATCTTCCCCGAGTCGAACATGCGCCGGATGTGGTCGGTCAGGCGAAAGATGATCGGCCCGTCTGGCGTGTCGTAGCCGCGGATCCCCTCGAACACGGACGAGCCGTAGTGCAGCGCATGCGTCAACACATGAACGGTCGCCTGTTCCCAGGGGACCATCTCGCCGTTGTGCCAGATGAATTGGCTCGGTTTCAGGGGCATTGCTCGACTTCCCGATATTGCGCCTCGCGGGCGCCCGATTCTACAGTAGCGCCCGCTATTCCTGCAGCCAGGCCATGCGGCCCCGCAGATCCTTGCCGACGCGCTCGATGTCTCGATCGAGATCTTCCTCCATGAGCCGGTTGTAGTTCTCGAGCTTGGCTTCGTTCTCTGCCGCCCATTCCCGAGCGAACGTGCCATCCTGCACCTCTCTGAGCACGGCCTTCATATTCTCCTTGACGTGCTGATCGACAATGCGGGGCCCGCGCGTGAGATCACCGAACTTGGCCGTCTCACTGATGAAGTCGTGCATCTTCCTGAGTCCGCCTTCGTGCAGCAGGTCGACGATCAGCTTGACCTCGTGCATGCACTCGAAATAAGCGACTTCCGGCTGGTAGCCGGCTTCCGTCAGGGTGTCGAAGCCGGCAACGATGAGCTCGGTCAGGCCGCCGCAGAGCACCGCCTGCTCGCCGAACAGGTCGGTTTCCGTTTCCTCGGCAAACGTCGTCTTGAGCACGCCGGCTCTGGCGCCGCCGATGCCGTGCGCATAGGCCAGCGCCCGATCGAACGCCGTCTGCGTTGCGTCCTGAGCCACGGCGACGAGGCAGGGCACGCCGCGTCCTGCCTCGTACTGGCGGCGCACGAGATCACCCGGACCCTTGGGCGCGATCAGCACGACGTCCAGATCGCTGCGCGGCTTGATGTGACCGAAGTGGATGTTGAAGCCGTGGGCGAACAGCATCGTGGCGTTTTGCTGCAAACCCGGCTCGACATCTCCGTACAGCCTGGCCTGCGCCATATCGGGCACGAGAAACGCCACCAGGCCTGCGCCGTCAACCGCGGCAATCGGGTTCTGGACGTCGAATCCATCCTGCTTGGCCAGCGCGGAGGTCTTGCCCCCCGGCCGGAGGCCGATAACCACGTCGAAACCTGAGTCGCGAAGATTCATCGCATGGGCACGGCCCTGGCTGCCATAGCCGAGCACTGCAATCCGGTCACCTCTGAGAGCGTCGGGCTTTACGTCGTTCGCGTCGAAGAGCTCCATCGTCTTTTCCTTTGTTCTGTTTCGAAACGTTCAAAAAAAAACCCCGCAGCCTTTCGGGTGCGGGGTCTGCGGTAACAAGTCGTCGTCAGCTGGACGGCCCGCGAGAGCCCCTTCGGGCCCCGACTGCGGGGCGGGAGACAGCGTGGGCCGTCATGGTCTCGGTCGTATTCATAGTTGACCGGGGATAATCGGGAAACCTAGATACGTTGTCAATGACCCCGCCGATACGTGCTTCGAGACCGCGCCGGGAGGCGGGAGAAAAAGTCAAGGCGAAAAACCGCTTTTCAGTCGTTGCAATTTTGCGCTATTCTGGCGCGGTGGCCGCAAGACTCGTGCGGTCGCGGAGGGGGGCCTCGGGCAGCAAGCCAACTGCGCCATGAGCCAATCCTGCTGAACGCCCTTACGCGCGTTGCGAAAGATGACAACTTAAACGGCAGAGGGATCTCAGGGGAAAATCCCTAACCTTGCACCTACGGTCGACGCGGCTTCGGCGAGTCGAAGCGCGTCGTAACTGTTTAGTGCTCGAAAATTGTTAAGGAACCAGCATGACACGGAAACTTAAGCACCCTGGCCTCTTGGCAGGGGCGATCGGCGGACTGCTTTGCATGCAGCTTGCGGCAGCCCAATCCGTCGATACGCTTTATCAGCAGGGAGAGGAGCGCATTCTCCAGGCGCAGGCGCAACAAGAAGAAATCGATGCCATTCTCGATGTGACCGAGGATCGATTCGACCAGTACCAGGTTTTGCTGCGCGAGATCGAGGATCTCGAAATTTACAACAATCTGCTGCGCGCCCAGGTCAGTGCCCAGCGCGCGGAGCTGAGCGATCTCTACGAGGCAATCGACGAGGTCGGAGTCATCGAGCGGCAAGTGCTGCCACTGATGACGCGCATGATCGACGGGCTCGAGCGGTTTATCGAGCTCGACGTCCCGTTCCTCGTTGAGGAGCGCCTGGCCCGCGCCGAGCGGCTCAGGGGCCTCCTGACCCGAGCCGACGTGACGGCCGCAGAGCAGTTCCGGAACGTCATGGAAGCCTGGCTCATCGAAATGGACGACTACGGCACGACCGGTGAGATCTACACCGACGAGATCGTCACGGCAGACGGCGTCACGCGTGAGGTGGAGCTGCTCCGAATCGGTCGTGTCTCGCTGGTTTACGTCACCCCCGACGGCAGTCAGGCGGGGGCCTGGGACCAGCGGAACCGTGAATGGGTACTTCTCGATCCCGGGCTGGTCGAGGGGATTCGGGCTGGATTTGAAGCCTATAGTACAGAGACGCCGGCGATGTTCGTTGTGCCCGTACCTGCACCGGAGGAAGGATAAAAAATGAAGCTTTTCAAACTTTTCGTCAGCGGCATGACGGCAGCTTGCCTCGCTGCAAGCGCGAGCTGGGCACAGGACGATACGGCAACGCTGGGCCAGCAATCATCGAGCATCGATGAGCTCGTGAGCCTGATGCGGGAGGGACGAACGTCCGATACGCAGGCGCACCAGCAGCGCGTCCAGGAATTCCGCCAGCGTCAGGCCGAGCAGACTCAGCTGCTGGAGCAGGCGCGCGCCGAGAAGGCGAGGCAGGAGCAGATCAGTGCCCAGCTGGATACGGAGTTCGACGAGAACGAGCTTCTGATTGTCGACGTAACCGAGCAGCTCAACGACCGCCTCGGTTCACTGCGCGAGCTCTTCGGCGTGCTGCAGCAGTATTCCGGTGACGCGCGCAGCTCGTTCCAGAACTCCGCCACCAACATCGAATTCCCTGAGCGCGACCAGTGGCTCGCTGACTTCGTGGCCAAGATGGGTGAGACGAGCCAGCTGCCGACGGTGCAGGAGATAGAAACCCTCTGGTTCGAGCTGGCCCGCGAAGCTTCGGAGCTCGGCAAGGTCAAGCGCCTGCAGAATTTCCGCGTCATCTCGGCCGACGGCGAGGAGCAAACTCGCGACGTCGTTCGCGTCGGTCCATTCAATGTGGTTTCCGACGGGGCCTATCTCGAGCACGTCGCCGAAACCAACTCGGTCCGCGAGCTGCAGCGCCAGCCGAGCCAGGCACGCTTCATCAACAGCACGAGCGACCTGATGGGTGCGCAGCCGGGTGACGGCCTTGTGACCTTCGGCATCGACGTCACGCGCGGACAGCTGCTCTCGCTGCTGATTCAGAACCCCGACCAGATCGAGCAGATTCGCCAGGGCGGCACACCGGGCTACATCATTATCGGTCTCGGTATTCTCGGCGTGCTGCTGGCCGTCGAGCGGCTGATCACCCTGAGTATCGCGAGCCGCAAAGTCAGCTCGCAGCTCAAGAGCGATACGCCGAAAAGCAACAACCCGCTCGGTCGCGTTCTGATGATCTACGAAGAGAACAAGAACGTCGACACCGAAACGCTCGAGCTCAAGCTTGGCGAGGCAATTCTCAAGGAGCAGCCATCACTGCAGCGCGGCATCCTGTTTATCAAGATCATCTCCGTTGTTGCGCCGCTGCTCGGCCTGCTCGGCACCGTTGTCGGCATGATCAACACCTTCCAGGCAATCATGCTGTTTGGTGCGGGTGATGCCACACGTATGGCCGGCGGTATCTCGCAGGCGCTGCAAACGACCAAGCTCGGCCTGATCGTTGCAATCCCCATGGTTCTGCTGCACACGATCGTCAACGGTCGCAGCCGGCGAATCATGCAGGTGCTGCAGGAGCAGAGCTCGGGTCTGGTTGCCACCCAGGCAGAGAAGGCACGCTAAGGGGCGCCGAGAATGCAAAGCCTGATCAATGCGTATGAGGCCATCCGGGACTTTCTCGAGCTCGGCGGGCCCGTGCTGCGCGTCATCGCCTGGGTCATCCTGTTCATGTGGATACTGATCCTCGAGCGGCTGATCTTCTACCGGACGGCGATGCGTAGCATGATGAAGGACGCCTTCGCGCGGTGGGAAGCGCGCTCGGAACGCAAGAGCTGGCATGCCCACCAGATACGGCTCTCCATCATCTCCGAGGTCAGAATGGCCGCCAATCAGGGTCTGCCAATGATTCAGACCCTGGTTGCGCTGTGTCCTCTGCTCGGGCTGCTCGGCACGGTTACCGGCATGATTACTGTGTTCCAGGTGATGGCCTCGGCCGGCACCGGGAACGCGCGGTCGATGGCAGCCGGCGTCTCGATGGCTACCGTACCGACGATGGCCGGGATGGTCGGCGCGCTTTCTGGTGTATTCTTGGTCACCATCCTGACTCGAACAGCCCATCGCCGGGTCACGCTGCTCGAAGACGACCTCACGATGGACCACTAGGAGCCGACGAGATGCGCAAGCACATCGCTGCGATCAAGCAGGAGGAAGAAGAGAGCGAAATCAACCTGACGCCGATGCTCGACGTCGTTTTCATTATGCTCATCTTCTTCATCGTCACCGCGAGCTTTATTCGTGAGACGGGTCTCGAAGCACAGCGTCCGGATCAGACCGATGCGCCGACCGTGACGGACGAGGGAGGCGCCATACTCGTCATGATCAACCAGCGCGACGAGATTTTTGTCGACAATCAGATGGTCGACCTGCGTCAGGTGCGGCCGCGAATCGAAGCCATGCACGCCGAGGACTCCGAAAGACCCATGGTCATACAGACCCATCCCGATTCCACAACCAAGACACTTGTCGGCATCCTCGATGCAGCCGTTTTGGCTGATATCGACAATGTATCTGTCGTCGAGATGTAGCGAGGAATAGCCAAATGCAGGATTACGACGAGGGCGTCCAGGAGGACGAAAGCGAAATCAACCTGACACCGATGCTCGACGTGGTGTTCATTATGTTGATTTTCTTCATCGTTACCGCTGTGTTCGTCAAGGATCCCGGAGTCGAGGTTGAGCGCCCCGAGGCGCTGACCGCGTTTCAGGCCGGTGCCGGCAGTATCTATGTCGCCGTGACCCCTCAGGACGAGATCTGGATCGACCGCGACGTCATCGAGCCTACGGAAGTCCTGAGGGGTCACGGC
>DATCZB010000267.1:0-12532 GCA_036526155.1 Gammaproteobacteria bacterium | reverse complement strand
CGGTCCGCGGGTTGATCTCCCGCGGCAGCTTGTCCGTGTAAGTGGACTTGAGCTTGGACAGCGCCCGGTACTCGAGAATGAGCGCGGGCAGCTCGTAGTCCTCGGCCAGCTCCGCCAGCACATTCTCGGCGGTCGATGGTTGCCCTTTAGGCGTCTTGCCGAGCACCGGCAGCTCGAGCTTGTCGAACAGAATCTCCTGCAGCTGCTTCGGTGAGCCGAGGTTGAACTCGCCACCCGCCTCGGCATGGGCACGTGCCTCGGTCGCCTGCATGGCCTCGGCGAGCTCCCGGCCCTGCGCGGCCAGCATATCCGCGTCGACGAGCACGCCGGTATGTTCCATGCGCTGCAATACGCCGATCAGGGGCCGCTCGATCTCACGATAAACGCGGCAAACGTCCGGCTCGGCCTCGAGCGCGGGCCACAGCGTCTGATGCAGCCTCAGGCTGATATCGGCATCCTGAGCGGCGTAGGGGCCGGCCTGCTCGAGGGCAACCTGGTCGAAGCTGATCTGCTTCGCCCCTTTGCCCGCGACGTCTTCGTACTTCGTCGTCGTCACGCCAAGATACTTTGCGGCCACGGAATCCATGTCGTGGCGCGTGGCCGTCGAGTTCAGCACGTACGACTCGAGCATCGTGTCGTGCTCGATTCCCGCGAGCGTTATCCCGTAGTTCTGCAGAATGTGGGCGTCGTACTTGAGGTGATGCCCGACTTTCGCGCGGGTCTCGTCCTCGAGCCAGGGTCTGAGCCGGCTCAGCACCGCGTCCCGGTCGAGCTGCTCGGGCGCGCCGGCATAGCGATGGTCGACGGGAATGTAGGCGGCGGAGCCGGCCTCGGTGCTCAGCGACAGGCCGACGAGCTCGGCGTCCATGTAGTTGAGGCTCGTCGTCTCCGTGTCGAGGGCGGTCAGCTCGGCCTTGCCGATTCGCTCGATCCACTCCTCGAGCTGCTCGTGCGTCAGCACGATTTCGTAATTCGTATCGGTTTCCGCAGGCGCTGCCGATTCGGACGCGCCAAGAAGACGCCGGATCACATTGAACATTTCCAGCGGCTCGAGGACGGCGCGAAGACTTTCGGGATCGACCGGCCTGCGCTGGAGCTCGTCGAGCGAAAACGGCAGCTCGACGTCACACTTGATGGTGACGAGCTCCTTGTAGAGCGGGAGGTCATCGAGGGCGGCGCGAAATTTTTCGCCGACCTTGCCGCCGATGTCATCGGCGTGCGCGATCAGGTTGTCGAGATCACCATACTCGGCCAGCCACTTCTGCGCAGTCTTGGGACCGACGCCCGGAACACCCGGGATATTGTCTGAGCTGTCGCCGATCAGCGTCAGATAGTCGATGATCAGATCGGGCCCGACGCCGAACTTTTTCTCGACGCCGGCGCTGTCGAGCCGCCTGTCGTCCATGCTGTTGAGGACGACAACGTGGTCGTCGACGAGCTGGGTCATGTCCTTGTCGGCCGTCGAGATGATCGTCTCGCGACCCGAGGCGCTGGCCGCCCGCGCGAGCGTGCCGATCACGTCGTCGGCCTCGACGCCTTCGATACGAATGACCCTGATGCCGAGCGCCTCGATGGCCGCCAGCGATGGCTCGATCTGCGCTCTGAGGTCGTCCGGCATCGGCGGCCGGTTCGCCTTGTAGTCGGGGTAGAGATCGTCGCGGAATGTCTTGCCTGGCGCGTCGAAGACCACGGCGATCTGCTCGGGCTCGTGATCGCCAAGTAGTCGGTTCGTCATGTTGAGGATTCCGTAGACGACGCCCGTGGGGTTGCCCGAGGAATCACTGAACCGCTGCAGGTTCGGGACGTGGTAGGCGCGATAGAGATATGACGAGCCGTCTATGAGGACGATTGGCTTAGCGCTCATCTTCGTCTTCGCCCTCGCCGTCCTCGCCCTGCTCATCCTCGGCGGCCGGAATCTCGGTTGGCAGAGTCAGCGGGCCCATTTGCCCGCACGCCGCAATCGTGAGCAGTGCCGAGGTAATCAGCACGAGCGTCGCTGCACGCGGTCGACGAATCACGTGTCCGGATCCTCATGGTTGATCTCGCCCGCCACCCGGCGGTAAGCCTCGCGGAACGGGATGCCTTCCTCGAGCACGAGGACATTCGCTTTCTCGGCCGCGAACAAAGCCGGGCCGAGTGAGATCCTGTCCGCGTCGAACATCACCGAGCGCAGCGCATGCGCCATGATCGCGAGGCAATCCGTGGTCAGGTCGATGCCGCGAAACAGCGGGCTCTTCAGCCGCTGCAGGTCGCGGTGGTAGCCGGAGGGCAGCTTCGCCGTGATCGCGAGCGCCTCACTCAGCGCGCTCTGCACGGTCGGTGTCGCGGCGCGCACGAGCTCGAAGACGTCGGGGTTTCGCTTCTGCGGCATGATCGAGGATCCCGTCGTCATCTCATCGGGGAGCGACACGAAAGCAAGCTCATCCATATAGAACAGCATCAGATCGGCAGCCAGTCGACCGAGGTCGCTGGCGACCAGCGACAGCTCGAACAGGAGCGAGGCTTCAGCCTTGCCCCGGCTCAGCTGCACGGCTGTGACCGGCTCGTGGACCACCGCGAAACCGAGCGCGGCCCGCGTCGCTTCCCGGTCGATTGGCAGCCTGGGTGTGCCGTATCCGGCAGCCGATCCGAGCGGTGACTTGTCCGCACGTCTCGCGGCAGCGAGTAAGCCCTCGCGATCGTCGGCCAGCTCGGCAGCGAAACCTTCCGCCCACAAGCTGACGGAGCTCGGCATGGCCGGCTGCATGTGGGTGTAGCCCGGCAATTCGATCTCGCCCTGCTCGGCCGCGATCTGCTCGAGCGACGCGACGACCTGGCCCGCGAGCTCGGCGAGCTCGTCGATCGCATCCTTCATGTAGAGCCTGAGCGCCGCCAGCACCTGGTCGTTGCGCGACCGGCCGAGATGCACCCGACCGCCCGGTTCGCCTATCGCGTCGATGAGCCGGCGCTCGAGCGCCGTGTGCACGTCCTCGTCGGCCAGCTCGATCGACCACTCGCCCCGGGCATGAGCCGCGCCGAGGGCCTCGAGCCCGGCCGCGATCGCCGAGCACTCGAACGGCTCGAGCAGGCCCTGCGCCTCGAGCATCCGCGCGTGCGCGATCGAGGCGCGGACGTCGTATTCGACGAGCCGGGCGTCGAGCAGGTGGTCCTCTCCCGCGGTGAAGCCGAGGATCCGCTCGTCCAGCGATTTGCCCTTGTCCCAGAGTCTGGCCACTGTCGTCTTATCCCTGTTGCTCGGCGGCGCTGAGCGCATTGGTGTCGGCGACGACGAGCGTGCCGGTTCCTTCATTGGTGAAGACCTCGAGCAGGAGCCCGTCGGGCTGCGCGTACGAGATGACATGCACTCGCGGGACGCCTGCGGCCAGCGCATGCTCGATCGCGGTGACCTTGGGCAGCATGCCGTCGCTGAGCTTGCCGTCGCTGCGCAATTGCTCGAGCCCCGCTCCGTCCACATAGGAGATCAGCGAGCGCGGATCGCCGAGATTCTCGAGGATGCCGGGTGCGCCCGTGGCCAGGATGAGCTTCTCGGCACCGAGGCTGCCGGCAATCGCGGCCGCAACCGTGTCGGCGTTGATATTCAGCAACGTGCCCTCCGCGTCCGACGACAGCGGGCTGACGATAGGCACGAGGTTGTCATCGAGCAGGTTGTCGAGCACGTTCGAGTCGACGCGTTTGATGTCCCCGACGTAACCGTAGTCGACCGTCTGACCATCGTCACGCTGAACCGGAGGACGCCTCGCGGCGCTGATCAGGTCCGCGTCAACGCCGCTGACGCCGACGGCCGGCACGCCCGCGGCCCGACACGCGGCGACGATCTGGGTATTGATTTGCCCGTTGAGCACCATCGTCATGACGTTGAGCGCTTCGGCGTCCGTCACCCGGCGTCCGTCCACGAAGTGGGCCTGGACGTCGAGCTTGCCGGCGAGGGCCGTCGATTGCGGGCCGCCGCCGTGGACGAGGACGACGCGAATGCCGACCTGGTGCAGGATGCCGATCTGCTCGACGAGTCGCCGCGTCGCTTCGGGTGTGTCGAAGGCGTCGCCGCCGGCCTTGAGCACGAAGACCTTGCCCTTGTACATGCGAATGTAGGGCGCCGCGTGCTTGAGCGCCGTTACGGCAATCGTTCTTTCGTTGCCAGTCAGTCTGGTCATCTAACCGCTTCCGTTCATGAGCTGGTGAAGCACGGCCATCTGCACGACCATGCGATTTCTCGCTTCCTGAATGACCACGCTGCGTGGCCCGTCCAGGATTGCATCCTGCACGACGACGCCGCGCCTGACCGGCAGGCAGTGCATGAAGCGGCAATCGGTCCTGGCGTTGTCGAACCAGCTGCCGTCGACACACCAGTGCACGAGTTCCTCGCGCAGCTTCTTGTCGGCCGGATCGTCGCCGTAATGCTCGGTGGAGGACCATGACTTGGCATAGATGATGTCGGCCGCTTCGGTGGCGAAGCGGCGGTCGTCGGTCTCGGTGACGCTGCCGCCGGATGCGGCAGCGGCCTGCCGTGCCTGGTCCATGATCGGCGCCGGCAGCTCGAAACCCGGCGGCCGGTGCACGACGACGTCCATGCCGCGCATCGCCGCCATGTGCACGGTTGCCGAGGGCACCGCGAGCGGCAGCGGCCGCGGATGGTAGGCCCACGAAAGCACGAAGCGTCCGCCCTGCCGCGGCACACCGAGATCGTCCATGGTCTTCCAGTCGGCCAGGCTCTGGCACGGGTGGTTGATCGCCGACTCCATGTTGATGACCGGGCGGTCGGCGAGCGCCGCGAGAGCCTTGAACTCGGTGTCGGCCAGGTCGTCCTCGAGGCTCCGGCGCTTGGCAAAGGCGCGAATGCCGAGCGCGTCGCCGTAGGACGCGATCACCGGGACGGCCTCCTTGATGTGCTCGGCAGCCATCCCATCCATGACGATGCCGGCCCGCGTTTCGAGGCCGTGAATCGACATGTCCGGCGAGATCACGAATGAGCCGCCGCCGAGCCGGACCATCGCCGCCTGGAATGATGCGAGCGTGCGCAGCGAGGGGTTCAGGAACAACAGCGACAGCACCTTGCCCTCCAGCGCACGCGGTTCCGGATGGGTGTCGAGTCGGGTCGCAAGCTCGAGCAGTGCCTCGACCTGCTCCGCACTGCAGTCGGCAAGATCGTTGAATTCAAGCATCGTCAATTTCTCCGAGGACAGAGGCGAGCCGCGCAGCGTGCTCGCCGGATAGCGTCAGGGGCGGTAACAGCCTGAGCACGTGTTTGTCCGTGCTCGTGCCCGCGAGAATGTTCCGCTCCAGCAGGGCGTCGCGAATCGTGGCTGCGGGTTGCGAGGTCCGCAAGCCGAGCAGGAAGCCGAGACCGTGTATCGATTCGATCGGGCCGCCGACGCACTCGGCGCGGATCTGCGCCGACACCTGGCGCACGTTGTCGAGCAGCGACTCGCCCAGGATCGTATCGATGACGGCTTCTATCGCTGCCGCCGCAACCGGCCCGCCGCCGAAAGTCGTGCCGAGGTCACCGCCCCTGAGCTCGCTCGCAATCTCGGGCCGCATCAACACGGCCCCGGCCGGAATGCCGCCGGCCAGCCCTTTGGCGGTGGTCAGCAGATCGGGCTCGATGCCGTGCAGCGTGGCGCCGAAAGGTGCGCCGAGACGTCCCATGCCGGTCTGGACCTCGTCCATGATCAGCAGCGCGCCGGCATCCCTGGTCGCCTTCCGTGCGGCCCGGAGGAATTCCGGGGAGAGATCGTAGGCGCCGGCAAGACCCTGCACGGGCTCGACGATGACCGCTGCCGTGTCGTCGCCGACGGCATCGAGCATCGCATCGACGTCGTCGCGCGCCACGAAGCTGACGTCGAAGGGCAGCATGGGGAAGCCGTACCAGCCCTTGCTCGAACCGTAGCTCGCGGCGGCGGCGGCTGCCGTTCGCCCGTGGAAACCGTGCTCGATAGCGACGATTCGGGTGCGCCCCGTGACCTTGAACGCGAGTCGCAGCGCATTCTCGTTGGCCTCGGCGCCGCTATTCACGAAGAAGACGCGCTCGAGACCGCAGCCCGCGAAGTCGGCGAGCTTGTCGGCCGCGCGGTCGCGTACCGGGAGCTTCGCGGCATTGCTCTGGAAGACCATGGTCTCGGTCTGGCGTGCAACCGCTTCCACGAGCCTGGGGTGGCCGTAGCCGAGCGCGGCCACGGCATGCCCGCCGTAGAGATCGAGGACGCGACGACCCGAGGCGTCCTCGAGCCAGACGCCGTCGCCGCGCACGGGCTGGAAGGACATGATCGGATAAACCTCGTCGAGGTGTGCGCCGGCTGCCATCAGATCCACCCCGGTGCCGGCGCGTCGAGGCCGGTCGTCTCGGGCAGGCCGAGCAAACGATTCACCCACTGCAGGCAACCGCCCGCTGCGCCCTTGAGGAGGTTGTCGATGCTCGAGCAGACGACGATCGTGTCGCCCTCGACGCGACAGCCGAGGCTCGCGTGGCAACTGCCGGCGACATTCTTTACGCGAGGCAGATCAGCTTCGACATGAACCAGTGGCGACTCCGCATAGAAGTTGTCGAGCACGCTCATAACGTCGTCCGTCACCGCGCTCCGGCTCAGTCGCGCGAACAGCGTCGCGTGAATTCCGCGGGCAAACGGGCCCGAGTGGGGCACGAAGTCGAGCGCGATCTCTGAACCCGTTGCGGCATGAACCAGCGCCTCGACTTCGGGTTCGTGTCGATGCGTCAGCGGCTGGTAGGCAAACAGGTTGCTCTGCCGCTCGGGATGGTGCGTCGTGTCGCGCGGTTTGCGCCCTGCGCCGGTGCTGCCGGTCACGGCACTGACGCTGAAGCGCGGCTCGCACAGGCCTGCGGTCACCAGCGGCACGATGCCGAGCAGCATCGACGTCGCAAAACAGCCGGGTTGGGCAGCGTGGCCCGAGTCGACCGACTTCGCATGCTCGGGAACGGCGCAGGTGAACCCGGCCAGGAGTTCGGGTCGTGGATGCGGCTTGCCGTAAACCGACGCAAACGCCTCGGGGTCGGCAAACCGGAAGTCGGCCGACGCGTCGACGACGGTCAGCTCGACGCCGGCCTGTGCGGCCCGATCGAGCGCCTGGCCGATGATCTCCGCTGACTGCCCGTGCGGCGCGGCCGACAGCAGCACGCTGTGCGTCGCCGACTCGATCGAACCGAGCGCGTCGTCGTAGCTCGCGAAGCGCGTCCCGGCGACGGCCGGCCCCAGATGCGGGAAGACCTCACGGATCAGCGTCCCGGCCTGACTCGTCGAGACGCTTGCGGCGAGGCTGAGGTTCGGGTGACCGAGCACGAGCCGCAGCATCTCGCCGGCGACGTACCCGGTGCCGCCGAGGATCACGCATGGCCACGAGCCGCTCATGCCGACTGCTCCGCCGCGCCGGCCCCGAGGCCGATCGCTTCCTGCAGCAGGTCGCCGAGTGCCGCTCCGGCCGACATCGCATTGATCGCCGGCACGCGCGAGCGCTGGAGAATGATGTCGATCCCGACCTGATTGTCTGTCGCAGGCCCGGTGACGGCCGTTGGCTCGATGCCGAACTCCTCGCGTAACAGCTTGACCCCGCCCCAGGCCGAAACCGGGTCGTTGGCCGAGAGCACGACGGCCGTCAGCCGGTCGCGAATCTCGCTGTCTCTGAGGATCGCCTCGACCCCGTAAGCGCCGAGCAATCCGTCGCCGAGCTCGAAGACGATGACGTCGGGTCGCTGCGCGTCGAGATCCGCGAGCAGGTTGCGCGTCAGGTCCGGCGCATTGTCCGAGGTCGTGGCAACGATTCCGTAGTCGGTGAAAATCTCGACGTTGCGCGCGCCCGCGTCCTCCATCGCCAGGATGTCGCGGCGCAGCGCCACGCCCGTCGCCTTGAACGCGTCGACCGTGAGACCATTGTGGCGAAATCGGCTGACGATGGCGCAAGCCGCGGCCGTCTTGCCGGAGTTCATACAGGTTCCCGCGAGGGCGACGACGGGGACCGAGGCGTCGGCTACGGATCGCTTCTCGATCAGGTCCCTGGCCGCAACCCTGGCCGGCACGCCGACCCGCTGACCGAGATACGGAAAGTCGAGCACGACTCCGAGGACCTTGCACTCGAAGGGCGCGCCGTTCGACGGGTTGAACGAGTCGCAGATCCCGACCACACCGCCCAGATTGAGCAGCTGAACGGTATCTCCCGGCGCGAGCTGCTCGGGCAGATGGCCGGAATAGCCGAACAGGGCCTTGCGGTGGCCGAGGGCCGCAACGATCACATCACCCTGTTTGACGCGAGCCATGCGTCCGCTGGTCAGCTCGAGCGTGTTGTAGCCCGACTTGGAATTCAGCACCTCGGCTGCGATCAGCACGCCTTCCTCACAGGGAATGTCGGGACTGACCCGGATCTCATGACCGAGATCGGCGGCCAGCGCGACCGACGCTATCTTGTCGACGATGATGGATTGCATATCAGTTTGCCCCGCTATCGGATTGGGCGGCTCGCGCATGCAGGATGCCGGGCAGTGCCAGAATTCGTGAAAAGCCGACCGCGTCCTCGCTCGACCACTCGCCTGCCGATTCTCCGTACTTGCCGCGACTCGCGGCCATCAGCGAGTGCGGTGACGACACACCGGTGACGAACATGTGACCGGGCCGAAGCTCGGCTGTCACCGTTCCCGTGACGCGCCGTTGCGACGAGACGAAGAACGCCTCGATGTCGGCGCAGACCGGGTCGAGCTGTTTGCCTTCGTGGACCAGATCACCGTAGCCGAGCGCAAGCTGATCCTTGAACCGGGACTGTTGTGCTCCGAGCGTCAGTTTCTCGAGCTCGCGGTGCGCGTCGAGCAGGATCGATGCTGCCGGCGCCTCGAAAGCCACCCGGCCCTTGGTGCCGAGTATCGTGTCGCCGAGATGCACGCCGCGACCGATCGCGTAGGCGGCACCCGCCGCCTCGAGGCGCTCGATGAGCGCAACCGGACCTGGCGCCTCGCCATCTAGCGCGACGGGAACGCCCTGCTCGAACGCAAGTTCGATCGTCGTCGGCTTGCGGTCAGCCTCGAGCGCGCCACTCGACAGGACCCAGGCCGACTCGGGGATGGAGCCGACGGAATCGAGCGTCTCGGTTCCGCCGATCGTCACGCCCCACAGACCCCGGTTGATCGAGTAAGCGGAACCCGCGGCCGGCAGCGGCATGCCGCGACCGGTCAGAAATTCGATTTGCTCTTCCCTGATGAACGCGTTGTCGCGTACCGGCGCCAACACCTCGAGGTCGGGCGCCAGTGCCTTGAGCACGACCTCGAACCGAACCTGATCGTTGCCGGCCGCCGTGCAGCCATGGGCAACCGTGGCGGAGCCGAACTTTCGCGCGGCTGCGGCAAGGTGCTGAGCCTGCACGCCGCGCTCGGCGCCGACACACAGCGGATAGAGGTTGCCGCGCCTGACGTTGCCCATGATCAGGTACTTGATGACGGTCTCGAAGAATTCCTCACGCGCATCGATCTCGACGTGT
Source organism: Gammaproteobacteria bacterium (assembly GCA_036526155.1). Taxonomy (GTDB): domain Bacteria; phylum Pseudomonadota; class Gammaproteobacteria; order Steroidobacterales; family Rariloculaceae; genus DATCZB01. The sequence continues at coordinate 3,064 of DATCZB010000267.1, read as the reverse complement.
TCGACGGCGCCGAGCTCAGTGGCTTTCGCGGCCAGCGCGCGGCTTGCGTCATCGTCGAGACCGCCGGTATTGACCGTCGCGGTGACCACCGGGCGGCCATAGGTCTCCTTGAGCCACGGCACACAAAATGAGGTGTCGAGGCCGCCGGAGAAGGCCAGAATGATGGCGTTGTCTGTAGAGCTCATTCGCTAAGTCCTTTCAGGCTCTGGTTCAGTCGGCTGCGCAGCCGGCGCTGGGTTGCGGCGCTCGCAGTCGCAATAAAAATCGTGTCATCGCCCGACAGCGTGCCGACGACCTCGGGCCAGCCGGTCCGGTCGAGCGTCACCGCGACGCGCTGCGCCGCGCCGATGGCCGTCGTCACCACGAGCAAGTTCGGCCCCGCGGCCCGGATCCCGCGTACGAACTCGGCTATCTGCTTCAGCGGCTCGTCGTTGCCGTCGAGCTCGTGGTCGGGCACGCTATAGCGGTTTCTGACTTTAACGACACCCATGTCCTTCAGGTCGCGGCTGACGCTCGATTGCGTCGCGACGTAGCCCGCTGCCCGCAGCAGCTCGACAAGCTCGAACTGGCGCTCGATGGCGTTCTTGCGCAGCAGCTTCGCTATCGCGAGCCGGCGTTGATCACGTTGCTCTGCTGTGGCGGATGGCATGGCGACAAACGTGCATAAAGTTGCGCATATTCTATACACTATGCGCAAATGTGCAAGAGCGCGCGAGCGAATGACGAAAGGCTGAGTGAATGGAAGACTTCGACGGAATCGAGCGCGAAACCGGATTCGGTCCTGATCTGAGCATGATCTGGCTGCACGGCCTCGGCGCCGATGCAACCGACTTTCTTCCGATCATCGACGCGCTCGATCTGGCGACGACGACCCGGTTCATTTTTCCGAATGCGCCGCGCCGGGCCGTGACGATCAACGGCGGAATGGTCATGCGCGCCTGGTACGACATCTCGGGTTTCGGCGCCAATGCAGCCGAGGACACCGAAGGGCTGACCCGAAGCGCCGAATCCGTCAGGCGACTCGTGCATCGTGAGCTCGAGCGCGGCATCGACGCATCCCGGATCCTGCTCGCCGGCTTCTCGCAAGGTGGCGCCGTCGTCCTGCATGCCGGTCTGGCCGGTGACGTTGCGCTTGGGGGAATACTCGGGCTTTCCACCTACCTGCCGGCGGTCGGTCTGCTGCAGGACGGACCCGGCATTCGGTCCGACATCCCGGTGATGCTCACGCACGGCATCTACGATCCCGTCATTCCCCTCGCGATCGCGGAGCGATCCGCAGCGTTACTGACCGGGTCAGGCGTCGCGGTCGACTGGTCGACCTATCGCATGGGTCATGAGGTCGTCGCCGAGGAGATTGGCCACATCAATGACTGGCTTCGGGGCTTCGGATCTCGCTGAACGTGTCGCACCCGGGGCAGGGGTTTCTCGGCAGCGCGAGCCGGTCGACGATGTAATAGATCGAGCATTGCTCGCAGCGCTCGATGCCGAGCTCGTCGCCCCGCCGCATGCTGAGCAACAGATTCCAGCCCCATTCGAAACTCAGCGCCGGTCGCGTGACCAGCGTCATATAGGTCTCGAAGCACTCGCAGAATCGATGTCCGAGCCCGACGTTGCGTTCCAGAGCCGGTTGCGCCTGGCGGTCGAGCCGCAACAGGCGATTGGCCACGAGGAGGTTCGCGAGCATGCCGGATTCGAGAGTGCGCTGCGGAGTCTGCACCAGCGGCGCGATCTGGCTCGGTGAGCGGCCCCGACGCCGGCGAACGGCGCGGTCGTCGTACTTGAAATAGGTCGCGTAGATCTTGCGAATGCGGTCGTCGGTAAGGCCGGTCCAGTAGCGGATGGTTCCCGTCCGGGCCTCGTGCGAGATCATGCGCATCGCGAGGTCGAAGCGGGCCTGCTCACCCCGGTACCTGTCATCGGTCGCTCTCATCTGGTCTTTTCCCCCGATCCGTTCAGTTTCGGCTATTCAGCCTACATATGCCATATTTGGTACTGTAGGACCATATATGGTAAATAAGCCGATAAAGAGGACGCAATGACCCCCACTGAACCATCCAGCGAAGCCGTCGCCGAAGTTCGTCAGCTGAACCGCCTGTTTCTCGAATTCCTGTGTGATCGGGCGCCCGTCTCGATCGAGCGGTTTGGCCTATCCGCGCGCGCCGCCGAGTTCCTGCGCTGCGCCACGCCGGACCAGATCGATCGGGCTGCGCGCTTTCCGCGGGCGCTGTTCGGCCTCTCTCTGGCGCCGGTTCCGGCCGCGGCGCTGCCGGTTCTCGGGGCGACGTCGAATCGAGAGCAGGTCGTGACGCTCGTGCTGTTGCACAGTGCGCGGAACCTGGCTCGAATCAGTGGCTATTGGGCAAGACTGCTGCTCAGGCTCGACGACGAGTCGGTGCAGCGACTCAGAGCTGCCGGCGTCGAGGACATCGTGGCGATGTCGTCAGCCGACGGCGTCTTGTCCGCAGCCTTCGGCGTGCTCGACCGGGTCTTGCCCGAGTTGCTGGCGGAGCCCCACCCGGAACGCTGGCGCCGCCTGTTGCTGCTCGGCTTTCAGCCGGACATTCTTTTGCCGGCCGGCGCAGATACGGCCTGATCTAAAGGCATAGCCTGCGCGCGCCCAGCCGATACAATACCGTCCCGCTTTTGCCCGAGGAGCTGTCGCGCGGCATGCATGCGCTCGAGATCAATGGACTGAAGAAACGCTACCCGAACGGCGTCGAGGCCCTCAAGGGAATCGACCTCGAGGTGGCCGAGGGCGACTTTTTCGCCTTGCTCGGGCCCAACGGCGCGGGCAAGACGACCGCTATCGGCATCATCACGTCGCTGGTCAACAAGACCGGCGGCAGCGTCAATGTGTTCGGCTACGATCTCGACCGGCAGCGCGAGTCGGTCAAGGCCTGTATCGGTGTCGTGCCGCAGGAAGTAAACCTCAACATGTTCGAGCGAAACTTCAACACGCTCGTCAATCAGGCAGGCTACTACGGCGTTTCGCGGAAGGTTGCGCGCCAGCGCGCCGAAAAATACCTGAAGCTTTTGCACTTGTGGGACCGGCGCGACGATATCG
>DATCZB010000266.1:0-3391 GCA_036526155.1 Gammaproteobacteria bacterium | reverse complement strand
GGCGTCGAGGCGGCCGACGAGCGGACTTTCGTCGTGCGCCTCGAGAACCCCGCGCCCTATCTGCCGGAGTACATGACGCACCAGACGACTTTTCCTGTTCCGACTCACGTCGTCGAGGCCGTCGGCGACGCCTGGACCCGGCCGGGCAACTACGTTTCCAACGGCCCCTATCTGCTGACGGAGTGGGTTCCCAACGACCACATCACGGCCGTCAGGAACCCGCTGTTTTACGACGCGCAAAATGTCGCGATCGATCGCGTGATCTATTACCCCACATCCGACTACGTAGCCGCCCTGCAGCGCTTTCGCGCCGGCGAGCTCGACATGCAGTCCGTGCTGCCGTCGGTGCAGATCGACTGGATCCGCGAGAACCTGCCCGAGACCATCGATCAGCAGCCAACCCTGACGGTCGAGTACCTGTCGGTCAACTTCGATCACGAGGCGCTCAGCGACCTGCGTGTCCGCGAAGCTTTGAGCCTTGCGCTCGATCGCGAGACGATCGTGGGGCAAATCCTGCGCACGGGCAATCCGCCGGCTTACTCGATCGTGCCGCCGTCGATTGCGAACTATCCCGCCGGCTCGGGGCTGAATTACTCCAGTGTGCCGCAGCCCGAGCGCATCGCGCGCGCCAGGACCTTGATGGAAGCGGCGGGCTACGGTCCCGACAACCGTCTTCGCTTCCGTCTTGCCGTCCGCTCGGCCTCGGCCGATGCGCGCCGCGTGCCGGCAGCGATTCAGCAAATGTGGAAAGAGATCTACGTGGACGCCGAGATCGAGCAATCCGACGCGGCCGTCTTTTATAACCTGCTGCAGGAGCAGGATTTCGACGTCGGTATCGCCGGCTGGGTGGCCGATTTCAACGATGCCTCGAACTTTCTCGAGCTGATCCGGACCGGCAACGGCAACAACTACGGCATGTACTCGAATCCGGAGTTCGATGCCCTGCTCGATCAGGCTTCGGCCGAGCAGGATCTCGAAGTTCGCGGCCAGCTCCTGGCGCAGGCTGAGGCCATCGCGCTCCGCGATCACGCGCTGATCCCCGAGTTCTTCGGCGTCAACCGGGCGATGGTGCAGCCTTATCTCAATGGCTGGGTGACCAACGTCAACGACAACGTCCGCACCCGCTGGCTTGCGATCGACGAGTCCGGGCGCGCCGAGAGGTTTCCGAGCCGCTACGGGAACTAGGCCGGGCGTCGGGCCGAGGTCAGATCCCCGGGGCGGCGGAACCGCGGGCGGCGCGGACCGCGCGATTGAAACGGACCATCACGCCCGTCATCTCGACCACCATCTCGTTGTGGCGGTCGATCGCCGCGGCCGTCTCGGTGGGGTCGAGGTCGCCGCGGCCCAGGCGTTGCGAGACGCAGGTCAGATAGAGCTCGCCCAGCTGACGATAGCGCCGAACTTCATTCCCGACGGTTGCCAGCACCGACTGTTCCGTGAACCGTCCGCTCGGCACGGTGGGCGCGGCAGGCTGGCGGCAGTGGCCGATCAGCTCGTCGATATCCCGGCTGCTGACGAATTCTGTCGCGCCGCCCGTGCCGGTCAGGCTCCGATAGAGGTTTTCTGCGGTTCGGAATACCGGATCGAACGGGTTCGCCTCGGCCATGAGGGACTCGAGAACGAAGCGGGCGCGATCCATGCGACCCAGTTCGATGGCGGCCTGTGCTTCGGCCACGTATTGGGACGTGTCGAGCACGATGCAGCTCTGCCGGAGCGCATCCGCGGCGTCGAGGACGCCCGATGCGTCACCGCGCGCATCGGCGGCATCAAAGTTGGCGGCGAGCGCGACCGGGTCGGGCTCGATCGTGACGCCGAAGACCGGCGAGCGATCGAGTGCGATGACCGACCGGATGACGACCACGGGATCGGGGATCGCCGTCAGGTCTCCGGTCTGACGTGTCGGCATCGAGGCAATGCCGTCGAGCACATCGAGCCCGGCCGTGACCCGACCGAACACCGTGTAACCGGGCGCTGTTGCGGTCGGATCCAGATGCGAGTTGTCGCTCAGGTTGAAAAAGAACTGCGAGGTCGCGGAGTTCGGGTCTTCGCCGCGTGCTGCCGCGATCGTGCCGCGCAGATTGGAAAGCCCGTTGGCCGACTCGTTGACGACCGGATCGCCCCCATCCCGGCGCTCGAAGGAGCGGTCGAAGCGTCCGCCCTGAACCATCGAGCCCGGCACGACATGATGAATCACGGTCCCGGAATAAAAGCCGGACTCTGCGTGACGCAGGAAGTTGGCTGTGTGCAGCGGTGCGCGCTGATCCTCGAGCGCGACATCGATCGCGCCCCGGTCGGTGCAGACCCGGACGTCGACGGCGAGCGCCGCGGGCGAGGCGATGAGGAATAACGCCAGAAATTGCCAGCAGGGAGAGGTTTTCACGACCACATTCAGCTCAGTTTGCCGCCGACAACCCCATAGACGAAAACCAGCATAGCACGCAGTTTCGCGATCCGGGATTGACATTGAGATCATATATGGGTAAAAAAAGCCCATATATAGGATCCATCGATGAAAGATCACGTCCTCAACACCTGCAAGCTCATGCTCGCGCCGGCGGTCCGCCTGCTGCTGCGCGCCGGCATCGGCTGGAAGGAGTTCGCTGAAATCAGCAAGCAGGTCTTCGTCGACGTCGCGCGCCAGGACTACGGTCTGCAGGGGCGCCCGACGAATTCGGCGCGCGTCGCGCTGATGACCGGGCTCTCGCGGCGCGAAGTCGGCCGAATCAGGAAGGTGCTGACCGGGGGGGACGCGCCCCCCGTGCCGCGGCCGAGCCGCATCTCCGCGGTCCTGACCGGGTGGCATGTCGACCCGGATTTCCTCGACTCCGACGGCATGCCGCTCGTGCTGCCGGAACACGGTCACGAGAGCTCACTGAATGCACTGCTCGATCGGTACGGCGGAGATACGCCCCGAGGGGCGTTGAGCAAGGAGTTATTGCAGCTCGGTCTGATCAGTGAGACCGAGGGCGGCTACAAGGTCGAGGCCAGGGACTACATCCGCAGCGCATCCGACCCTGACATGCTCAGACAGGGCGGACAGGCGATTCACGATCACGCCGCGACGGTCGTGCACAACGTGGCAGCCGATCGATCCGGCCCCGTGCGCTTCGAGCGCATGGCGACCCAGCTCGAAATCGACCCCGAGGACGCAGGCGACTTCGCGGTCTTGCTGGCCGAACGCGGCCAGGCATTCCTCGAGGAGATGGACCAGTGGCTTGCGCAACGCAGGCAAGCCCGGCCCGGCGCTTCGGTAATCCGCAAGCCCGTGCGCACCGGTGTCGGGATGTATCTGATTTACGATGAGACAGAAGGGACTCAAGACAATGATTAAAAGATTGATCAGGGCTTCGAGCGTTTTGGCCTGGCTCGTGCTCGCAGCCTGCGGCGGCGG
>DATCZB010000265.1:0-2445 GCA_036526155.1 Gammaproteobacteria bacterium | reverse complement strand
GGGCGCATGCACGATCCGAAGGACATCTCGGCCGGCACGCTGAGGGCGCAAGTGCAGATCTTTGCCGGCTTGCTCAGGGTGGCGACCGTCCGCATCGTGCTGCTGCTTGCGGTCGGCATATTCGTATTCAACCATGCGCTCAACAACTGGTTGCCCGAAATCTTGCGAACGGGCGGCATGAACGCGGCCGAAGCGGGTTTCTGGGCGTCGATACCGAGTCTGGTGGGCACCGTGGCGGCGCTGACGCTGCCGAGGTTCGCAACGGGAAGCCGCAGAATTCCCGTGCTCTTCGTCACCGTACTGCTCGCGGCCGCGGCGACGGTGCTGATCGCCTGGACCGGGGGCGCGCTACTCGGCGTCGGTCTCGTCTGTCAGGGTATCGCACGCGGCGCGATGATCCCGGTCGCGATGTTCGTGCTGATGGAGACGCGCGAAGTCGACGCCAGGGTCATGGGGGCCGCCGGGGGGCTGTTCTATACGGCGGCCGAGACTGGCGGCGTGCTCGGGCCGACGATGACGGGCATCCTGGCCGATATGACCGGCGGGTTCCTCGTGCCGCTCATGACGCTGACCGGCGTTTGCATCGTGTGCTCGATTCTGGTCCTGGCGCTCCATCGGGCAGGGTCATCTCAGTCTCAGTCGTGATGACACCAGTGCCAGGGCTCGTAGCGATAGCCGAGCGGATTGCTCCGCGGATAGGACATCCGGAAACCGAAGCCTGCGGCATTCAGATCGAGCCACTGGAAAGCCGCTGTGTCTTCGAAGCTCTCGCTGAGCGGCTCGCAGCCGGGCGTGCCAACGTCGACGGCGCGGCCGGTGTGATGCTCGCTGCAACCGGGCGGCGCCAGCACCGACAGGATCTCGTCGACCGGCGTGCCACCGGCCAGCTGGCCCTGAATCAGCTCGAGCTGTCGCTCGAAGCTGCGAAAGCCTGAAATCATGACGAGCACGACGCTGCCGGCAGCCGCTGCCTCGCGCATCCGGACCCAGCTTTCTGCCGCGGCCGGGGTCAGGTAATGCTCGCGACCGCTCTGGCTGACATGCGCGACGGTGAGCTCGGTCGCATCGGCGAAGAGCGGCAGGCCGCGCTCTGCAGGCAGATCGGTCTGGACACCGAGGTCATGCAGTGCCGCCTCGACGCGGTCCCGCAGAGCGGCCTCTTTGTCGTCAATTGGTCTCGTTGATATTGACGGCTTCATCGGGCGAGGGCGGGGCGAAGATCGACCGGCCCGCGATGCCTGCCGGGCGCTCGGGAATCGGTTCGCCGCTCTCCATCGCTTCGCTGACGCGCTCCTGGTAGACCTTCTCGGCCCTGAGGGCGTTGGCGACGAAGTAATTTCCTTCGTGGCACGAGTATTCGAGAATGTCGTACCCGGGTTGGGTGGTCAGCGTCAGCCGGTAGGTCCAGGAGCTTTCGAATGTGCGCGGGTCGTCGACCGTGACGACATAGTCGATCATGTCCGGATCAACACGCGTGAAGCGCTCCGTCAGCTTCAGATCTTCGCTGTGCGGCATGCGTCCGACGGCAAGCCGGTCCGTGAAATTGGTGGTCTCTACGACCAGCGTGTCACCCTCCCAGCGGCCAACCGAAGAGCCCATGAACTGGCGCACGCCCGTATCGGCGGGCGGGCGGCCATCGAGCGGAATGATGCGCGTGTCGTGCAGCATCTCGTAGGTGATTGCGACTTCGGTCGGCGACTGGACGATGCGCATCGCATCTCCATACAGCGACGGGCCGATCGACCCCGTGACCCCGCGCGAGATGCAGCGGTCGTAGAACGAGAAGTCCTCGGTCGTGAAGAACGGTCCGTCCATAGAGCGACGGGCGGCCTGCTGGCGTCGGATACCCTCTGCGGTCAGCGCCGGCATCTGCCCGTCTTGGGGCTCGATGATGTAGGACGTGTAGCCGAACGTCCGCGTGCCGGTCTCGGCCGAATCGAGCGCACTCAATTGCAGCCGGTTCTCGAACTCCTGATCGCCGGCGAGTCCCGCGATGCGGTCAGGGGCATTGAACCTCTCCGCGAGCTCCGCGCCGGTCAGTTGCTGGCGCGTGCCATATTGCGCCGGACGACTCATCGGAATGCCGCTCATGTCGCGGCTCGTGAACGTGCCCTCGAGATCCGGGTCGTCCCAGGACATGCGCGGCGCGCTCCAGGAGGGGTCCATGCGTGCCGCGGCCGTTGCCTCGGCCGGCACGATTGAAGCCGAGCCACGATTCGCCTGCTGTGCCCAGGCTTGTGCGCAGAGTCCCAGACTTACGGCGAGTCCGAGCGCAGCCATCTTTCCGTTTACACCGACGAGAGTTCTCACGTGCAAGCCCCCCACGAGAATGTGACCAGCGGTATGTTAGACCCACGGCAGGATCGAATGCCAGGCGGCCGGCGACAGCGACGCGCGGCAGGCCGGCTCAGAGCTCGGGTTCGTATTCCTGGATGAGGATGTAAC
>DATCZB010000264.1:0-3052 GCA_036526155.1 Gammaproteobacteria bacterium | reverse complement strand
CGGTCGCACCTGCAAGCCCGAGCACGTCGCCCCGTTCCAGGACTTCGCCGGGTTCGACAAGAATCTCCGACAGGTGCAGATAGACGGAATAGACACCCTGTCCATGGTCCAGGAAGACTGCGTTGCCGCTGAAGAAGAGGTTCTTGGCGAGCACGACGCGGCCGCGGTTGGCCGCCTGAATTGGCGTGCCGGTCGCGGCGCGCAGGTCCGCGCCGGAATGAGGATTACGCGGCTGACCATTGAAAACGCGACGATGACCGAAATTCCGCCCGCCGGTCGTGCCCGGGACCGGGACCTGAAACGGCTCGCTCCAGAGGCGCTCCGGCGAGAGTCCCGCGTAGATCGCATCGATCTCACGACTCTCGCGCGCGGCGCGCTGCTGGTTCTCGGGACTCAACTCGACGTAACCGGGTTCGACAGTCAGTTCCGTCGTCGGGAATTGCCTGGCGTCTATCACGACTTGCCGTGTCTCGGTCTGCATGCCACCCGGGCCAAAGTCACGCTCGATAAAGAGCGCATGCTCGCCGGGCGCGGCATCGAGATCCGCGCCGATGACAATGACCCAATTATCGGCGTCGCGCGCGAACGGCACTTGCCGGCTGCCCCATTCTGCGCGTACGGCCTCGAGGCCAGGCTCGTGGGGAATAGCGACCTCGAGCGCCTCGCCTTGCGCGAAGGCCAGGCTCATCAGAGCCAGGATAACGGCATTAACGGCCATGGCCTCACTCCTTCAATCGTTCGCATTGCTCAGCCCTTGTGGAATTCGAGGATTGGCTCGAAGCCACCCAGAATCATACGTTTGCCATCGAAGGGCATGTGACCGATCTCTGCCATACGCGGATCCGTGAACATTCCCTCGTGGGCAATGGCTGCGGTCTGCCGATCGGGCCAGACTATCCATGCGAGAACGATCTTCTCGCCGGGCTCGGCCTGCACCGCCTTGCGATAGTCGGTGTGTTCCCCGTCGGGGATTTCTCGCTCCCAATTCTCGAAAATTTCGAGTGCCCCGAAGTCTTTGGCAATCTCGGCAAACTGGTGCGCGATCCGCACATAGTCGTCCTTCCTGTTCTCGGGAACCGCAAGAATGTAGCTGTTGACGTACTTCATGGCTTTTCCGGTTCCGGGTCAGGCAGCGACGCAGCAGTCTCGACCTGCCTGCCTTCGAGGCCGGCCTGCTCGAGGACATGCTCGATGAAACCCGGATTCGTGGCCATCAGTTCGGCACCTCCTGAGCTGCCGGCATTCTCCAGTTCGTCGCATCGGGCCGATCCGACGTGGCAAACAGATGGCCGGCGCATAGCTGCACCACACCGAAACCGGAACGGTCAGTTCGCGGAGATAATCGATATGCCAGCGCCGGGGCTTGGACTTACGAAGGTGTCTGCCGACTCGCGCTCGTACGCCCCCGGGACCGAAGGCACTGCCAACGTAGAGATAATAGCCGGGCTCGACGCGTAGACTGCCCCGGCTCCCGACGGCGATCACCTCACTGCGTTCGCTGCGCAGGACAAGCACGTAGGTTCCGGGTTTTGACAGCGGCATTTCAGCCGCCCTGGCCGCGCCACCTTCCGAACGGAATCAGGGGCGACCATCGGACCCCGCTCGCCAGGCTCGATGAGTCATCGAGGCGCATGATCTGATCCGAGTCCTTCATGAGCCTGCCGAGGCGAAAACCCTCCAGCAGCAGGTGCAATGCCACGCGGGCAGCCACCAGTCCGAGCAGTCCGCTGACGATGCCTCCGGCGGTCAACACCGTGCCGGCTATCTCGATCGAGCGAAGCACGCCCGCGACCCCGACATAAGCAATGCCGAGCGCAACCACGAAAAGCATCCAGGCGAGATCTCTCGATTCCCGGATCGCTTTTTGCCGGTTGATGGCGCGCTTGAGCAACTGGGGCATAGTCGGCGGTATCCGATGCCTGTGGTCGTTCTGATCGCCCCCCATGATAACGCCATTCCGGCCGCAGCAAGCGCGCCGGCTGACAGGCAGCACATCAGCCGCTGCTATGGCTCCTCGTACTTCTTCCGGACATAGATCATTCCCAGGGAAACGAAAATAAACAGCACCACGGGCAGAGCAAGATAGATCAGCATCTCGTTGACCTGCTCGGCACGAACGAGCCCGGCACCGAGAAGACTGTAGATCGCGGCACCCGGGCTCGCGCTGATCATGGTGACGACCGTGATCCTCGCGATGGACGAGCGGGTCGCGGCCAGAGCGATGTTCTGCACCAGATACGGGATAACGATCATGAACCGCACGAGGACGACCGAGAGATTCGGATGATTGTCCGCATGATCGAGCAGGCGTCGGATTCGCGGGCGATTCTTGATCGAGACCTGCATGCCGGTGAAGACATAGCGGGCGGCATAGGTCGATGCCATTGTGCTCAGGGTAACGCCCGCGACGGCGATGAGAGTGCCGACGTAGGCTCCATACAGCGCGCCACCGAGAATGTTGAGCGGAATCAGCAGCGGCACGAAAAAGAAGCCGCAGAGCACATAAGTCGCTACGATGCCGATGTGCCCGAAAATTCCGATGCTGAGCAGCAGCGACTCGATCGACGTCGCCAGCACCTCCTGCGTCTCCTCCGAGAGAATGAAATCACGAAAAACGAAAAAGACGATATTGAGCGCGATCAGCAGGTAGATCGGGTTGATTCTTTTCACCGACGCATTATCCCAGCAAAATCGGCGAGTTCATTCTGAATCCAGGCGATCGCGGCCGACGAACTGAGTATAACCAGCGCAAGGAACATCCATGGGGCACCGACTCAGCAAAATCTACACTCGCACCGGCGACGACGGCTCGACAGGGCTGGCCGGCGGGGCACGGGTGACCAAGAACGATCCTCGGATCGAGGCCTTCGGCACCGTCGACGAGACGTCGAGCGCAATCGCGCTGATCCTCGCCGAGCCCGACGTCCCGGAGTCGATCCGCAACACGCTGCTGTCGATTCAGAACGATCTGTTCGAGGTCGGAGCGGAACTGTCGTTCCCCGAATACGGCGGCGTCGATGCAGCTCGCGTCGAAGCCCTCGAGCAGAGCCTC
>DATCZB010000263.1:0-4280 GCA_036526155.1 Gammaproteobacteria bacterium | reverse complement strand
TCAGGAGGATCGCAGCATTCTCGATCTGCTCGAGGCTGACTACACCTTCGTCAACGAGCGGCTTGCCAAGCACTATGGTATTCCCGACGTTTACGGGTCGCAGTTCCGCCGGGTCGAGCTGGGATCGGAGTTGCAGGCCCGCCGCGGTCTGCTCGGCAAGGGCGCCCTGTTGACGATCACGTCTCAGGGTGAGCGAACTTCACCGGTCAAGCGCGGCGCATGGTTCCTCGAGACGTTTCTCAATGTCCATCCGCCCGATCCTCCGCCCGGCGTCGAGACCGATCTGACGCCGGTCGAGGGTGAAGCGCCGACGTCCCTGCGCGCGCGGCTGGAGCAGCATCGCGAGAACCCGAACTGCGCCTCGTGTCATATGTTGTTCGAGCCGATGGGCATTGCAATGGAGAACTTCGACGCCGTCGGCAGGTGGCGAACCGAAGACGCGGGCTCGCTGATCGATCCGACAGGAGTCACCAACGACGGCACGCAGCTCGAGGGCGTCGAGAGCCTTAGGGAACTGACGCTTGCCAAGGGCGACGTGTTCGCTCAATCCGTGGTCGAAAAGCTGTTGACGTACGCCATCGGTCGCGGTCTCGAGTATCAGGACATGCCGCTGCTGCGCTCGATTGCGCACGACGCGGCAGGAGACGATTACAGGTTTTCGTCGCTGCTCCTGGGCGTGATCGAGAGCCCGGCATTCACCATGAATATTAAATCTGCCTCGAGTGAGGGATAACTTGATGTTTATTACCAAGAAGCATGTTCAACGACGCACGCTGCTCAAGGGTGCTGGCGTGGCGCTTGGATTGCCGTTGCTGGACGCGATGTTGCCGGCGGCAACCGCATGGGGCCAGACGGCGGCGGTCCCGCCGCGCCGTTTCTTCGGAGGCTTCGTGCCGCACGGCGCGGCGCCCGGCTACTGGGTGCCGGATCAACTCGGCGCGCTGCCGGCGGAGTTGCCCTATATCTGGCAACCGCTCGAGCCTTTCCGCGACAGCATGACGTTGCTGACGGGCCTGCACGCCACGTCGTCGGAGCCGCCTCCGGGAGAGACGGGCGCAGACCACTGGGTCGCCGCCGCCTTCCTCTGCGCCGAGAAGCCGAAGAAGACGGCCGGGGCCGACGTTCGGGCCGGGCACACGATCGACCAGATCATCGCCGCGGAGATTGGCCGGGAAACGTTGCTGCCTTCGGTCGAGATGTCGCTCGAGGATCCGGGCTCGGGCGCGAGCAACTGCGGCGAGGGTTACAGCTGCGTCTATACCAACACGATTTCCTGGGCGTCGCCGACGACACCGTTGCCGATGGAGCTGAATCCGCAGGTCGTGTTCGAGCGCATGTTCGGCAGCGGCAGCACGCCCGAGCAACGAGTCGCGCGCCGGGAGCGCAACCAGAGTATTCTCGACTCGATCAACGACAAGATCGGCAGCCTCCGCCGCGAGATCAGCGTGCCCGATCGTTCGCGTCTCGATAATTTCACGGATAACGTGCGCGAAATCGAACGACGGTTGACGATCGCTGCAAGCGCAACCACGGCGGCGCCCGAGGACTTTGCGGTGCCTCCGGGCATCCCGCAGTCGTTCGATGAGCACGCCAAGCTCATGTTCGATCTGCTGGCACTCGGGTTTCAGGCCGATATCACGCGCGTCGGGACGATGCTGTTCGCGCGCGACCTGACGAACCGGCGGTATCCCGAGAGCGAGTCGCCGAGAATGAGCTTCCATGGCGGTTCACATCATGGCGAGGATCCGTCGATCATCGCCGACTTCGCCAAGATCAATCAGTATCACGTCAAGATGGTGGCGTACTTCGTCGACAAGCTCGCAAACACCGAAGAGGGCGACGGCACGCTGCTCGATCATTCGCTGCTACTTTACGGCAGCAATATGGGCAATCCGAATCAGCATCTGCACTATGACGTGCCGCATGTGATTCTGGGCGGCAACAGTGGCCGGATGAAAGGCGGGCGTCACCTCGCGTACCCCACCAAGACCGTTTCGACCGGCAACCTGCTGCTGAGTGTCCTCGATCAGTTCGACATCCATCGCGACAGCTTTGGCGACAGCACGGGAAGACTGGAGGACGTATAGCTCGGAGCACGAGCAACGTAGATCGATGATTCGACGACTGATTGGGGGAAGTCGACCAATGTGGGTGACGAGAACAGTCGCGCTGGCAGCGCTGCTCGGGTCTGGAAATCTTGCTCTGGCGCAGGCGGATGTCGCAGATGCCGCGATGCAGCGAGATAATTCGCGTGTGGCCAGCCTGTTGCAGGAAGGGGCGGACGTCAACGCCGGGCAGGCCGATGGCGCGACAGCGCTACACTGGGCTGCGTATTATGGCGATGCTGCGCTGGCGGAGCTCCTGCTCGAAGCTGGCGCCGACGCTTCGGCCGCAAACCGCAACGGCTCGACGCCGCTCTGGCTCGCTGCGAGCCATGGTGATGCGCCAATGCTCGAGACCCTGCTCGATGGTGGGGCCGATCCCAACGAAACGCTGCCCCTGGGACGCAGCCCGCTGATGCTCGCCTCGCGTTCCGGCGATGTCGATGCCGTGCGTGCATTGCTCGATCGCGGCGCCGACGTGAACGCGGCCGAGTCGGAGCGGGGTACGACGGCACTGATGCAGGCGGCTGATCAGGGACATGCCGACGTCATCGAGATGCTCATTGAGTATGGCGCCGACGTATCGGCCGGGTCGGCCCCGGTGATGCGTGGCGGGCGGACTGCCGCGCTGGGCAAGGCGAACGATCCGCGAAATCAGGTCAGGCGGCAGGTCATCTCCGTGCTCTGCGAGCTCGAGACGCCGGATCTGGGTGCGCTGAACGCACTGGCTGCCCTGTCCGGCGGCGCGACTGAAGATCAGCTCCTGGCGGTGGCTGACGGGCCGGACGCCTTCGACGGCGACCCCTGTAATCAGGAGTTGGATGCGCTCGGCTTCGTTCGCGCAACCGGCGAGCTGGACGCAAACGATGCCGAACTGCTCGCCAATGTCGGCGCCTCCGATGATGATGAAGAAGACGGCGCCGCAGCAGAAACCAGCGGCGAAGACGCCCAGGAGAGCGCCCCGGAGAGCGCCCCGGAGAGCGCCCCGGAGGAGCGGCGTGCGGCACGCAATCGCTTCGGCCGCGGAGGCGACCGGGAGCCCGACGGTGGCGAGCTGACGTCTCTTGTTTACGCAGCGCGCTCCAATGCAATGGACGCGGCTCGGGTGCTGCTCGACGCGGGCGCGGACGTCAACCAGGTCACGCGGTACGGCTGGAGTGCGCTGCTGGCTGCAACCCAGAACCGCAACTATCAGATGGGCAAATTTCTCATCGAGAACGGCGCCGACGTCAATATCGCCAACAAGGGTGGCTGGACTCCGCTTTACCTTGCGACGGACAACCGCAACCTCGAGGGTGGCGACTACCCGACGCCGACGCCCGATATGGATCATCTCGAGTACATCAGATTGCTGCTCGATTCGGGCGCCGACCCGAATGCGCGGCTGACCGAGAGCACCGAGACGCGCACGGTGTTCACCAACCAGTGGCTCGACGAGAACGGCGCGACGGCGTTTCTCAGGGCCTCGCAATCCGGTGACATCGAGCTGATGCGTCTGCTGCTCGATTACGGCGCCGACCCGCACATCTACACCGAGCTTGATGTCACGCCACTCGCGGTGGCCGCAGGCATCGGCTGGGTCGAGGGCATCACGAGCGAGTGGTCTACCGAGCGGACGGTGGAAGCCGTGCGGCTGTTGCTGGAACTCGGCATCGACCCGAACCATCAGGCGGACACGGGTCGGGTCGCGCTGCACGGTGCGGCCCACAAAGGAGCCACGGAAGTCGCTCGGGTGCTGGTCGAGGCCGGCGCCAGGATGGATATTCGCGACTTTGGCAATACCGACAATCGCGGCAGCCCGGAGCTTGCTGCGCACACCTGGCTACCAATTGACTACGCTGATGGCCTGGTCAGGGTCGGTGTGCAGTCGGCCATCGCCCATCCGGAAACGGCCGAGGTGCTGCGCGAGCTCATGATCGAGGCTGGACTCGAGCCGCCGCCCGCGGGTCGGACGTTGGAATCAATTTGTATCGTCGAGGTGTGCTCGCCGCAGTACAGCCCGGTCGAATACAACTGATTCAAAACTTTATCTCAAGGGGGCTAGGCAGATGAAAAAACTGGCAACGCGGTTGTTTGCGCTCGGGGGGCTTCTGGTGCTCGGTGCCGAGGCACAGTCGCATCACGCTGTGGCCGGTATCTACGACCTGAACACCGAGATCGTTCTCGAGGGCAGGTTGC
>DATCZB010000262.1:0-11793 GCA_036526155.1 Gammaproteobacteria bacterium | reverse complement strand
GCCGGCGTCGAGTCCCACGCCGTGGGTGACCGGGTCTTCGCTCTCGTCGGTGGCGGCGCCTATGCCGAGCTGGCCGTGGCCGATGCGGCTCACACGCTCGGGATTCCGGCCGACATGAACTTCGAGCAGGCCGCCTGCATCGCCGAAACCTACATCACGGCCTACCTGAATCTGTTCCGGGAGGCCGGTCTTCGCGATGGCGAAAGCGTCTTGCTGCACGGCGGCGGCGGCGGCGTGAACACGGCGGCCATTCAGCTCGTCGACGCATTGAATCCGTCGAGCCAGATTCTGGTGACCGCTTCGGAGCACAAGCTCAAGCGCGTCGGGGCTCTCGGGGCCGACCTCGTCATCGACTACGGCCACAGCGACTTCGCCGCTGAAGCGAAGCGCTTCACCGACGGTGCCGGGGCCGACGTCATTCTCGACCACATCGGCGCGGCCTATCTGGCAAAGAATCTCGAAGCGCTCGCAACCAACGGGCGGCTCGTCATCATCGGGGTCATGCAGGGCAGCGAGGCCAAAATCAGTCTCGGACGGCTGATGATCAAGCGGCAATCCATCATCGGCTCGGTGCTCAGGCTGCGCCCGCCAGAGGAAAAGGCCGCGATCATTGCGGACTTCGGGGCTACGGTGATGCCATTGTTCGAGCGCGGCCGCATCGCGCCGCTGATCGACAGCCTGATGCCGCTGGACCGCGTGGTCGAGGCCCACGCGCGCATGGAAGCGAGCGAGCACTTTGGCAAAATCGTGCTGGTCATGGATTGAAGCCAGGATTCGACGATGCGCAGCCTCCTGTTCACACCGGGCAACAAGGAAAGCATGCTGACCAGGGCGGCCGCGTCCCGGCCCGATGTGCTCGTGCCCGACATGGAAGACTCGGTCGCGGACGGCGACAAGGAAGGCGCCAGGGCGCTTATCGCGGAGTGGCTGCCGCGGCTCGGGCAAAGCCCGGCGTTGTTGCTGCCGCGAGTGAATTCACTGCGTACCCCATGGTTCGGGGACGACATCGCCGCGGTGGCTGTTGCCGGCGTCTGGGGCATCTCGGTCGGCAAGGTGGAATCAGCCGCCGATATCAGCGCGATATCGCGGGCCCTCGAGCAGAATGAACGCTCTGCCGGCCTCGAGCCTGGCAGCCTGCGCCTGATCCCCTGGATCGAAACGGCGCTCGCCATCGTGAATTGCTATGAGATCTGTCGCGCGAGTGATCGCATCGCGGCGGTTGCTTTCGGCGGCGAGGACTACACAGCCGACCTCGGCGTCGAGCGCCTCGACGACGAATCGAATGTCGTTTATGCACGTTCGGCGATCTGCAACGCCGCCCGCGCCGCGGGAGTCCTGGCCCTCGATACGCCCTACTTTCAGTTTCGTGACGACGAAGGCCTGAAATCGAGCTGCGCAGCGTCGAGGCGTCTGGGCTTCAAGGGCCGGTTTGCGATCCATCCGGCACAAATCGAAACGATCAATGCCTGTTACTCCCCGAGTGCCGCCGAGATCGCCGAGGCCAGGCGAATCGTGGCGGCTTTCGAGGAGGCCGAGAGCAGGGGGCGCGGCTCGACCTCGCTGGACGGCCGCGTGATCGACGTCCCGGTGGTCAGGCGGGCCCGCGCGCTGCTGGCGCAGGCCGGCGAAGCACGATGAGCGTGTAAGATATGCCGCTCTCGAATCTCGGAGGAACGGAATGACGGCAGCAGCTGAGCCCTGGGGCGACAACGTACTGGTCGAATTCGAAGACGGCATCGCCTGGGTCACACTCAACCGGCCGGAGAAGCGCAATGCGATGAGCCCGGCCCTCAACGCCGAGATGCGGGAAACAGTCAACGCGCTCGCAACAGATGAACGTTGCGGCGTGTTCGTGCTGACCGGCGCCGGGGAATCGTTCGCTGCCGGCATGGATCTCAAGGAATATTTTCGCGAGACGGACAACGCGCCCGATACCGTTCTTCTCGACGTCAGGCGCACGGCCGAGGACTGGCAATGGCGCCGGCTTCGTGATTACCCGAAGCCGACCATCGCGATGGTCAATGGCTGGTGCTTCGGCGGCGCGTTCACGCCGGTCTGCGCCTGCGACCTCGCGATCGCGGCCGAGGAAGCGACCTTCGGCCTGTCCGAGATCAACTGGGGCATCCTGCCGGCAGGCAACGTGACCAAGGCCACGATGGAAACGATCGGCTACCGGAACGCTCTGTACTACACGATGACCGGCGAGTCCTTCAATGGCGTGAAAGCCGCGGAGATGGGGCTCGTCAACGAGGCCGTGCCGCTCGAGCGTCTGCGCGACCGCACCCGCGAGCTGGCGCAAGTCCTGCTCGAGAAGAACCAGACCGTGCTGCGCGGCGCCAAGCTCGCAATGAAGCGCGTCCGGTACATGGACTGGGAAGTCTCTGCCGACTATCTCTACGCCAAGATGGCCGAAGCCCTGCACCTCGGTGGCGCGGCAAACAGAACAGACGCAATGAAAGCCTTCCTCGACGACAAGACCTTCAAGCCCGGCGTCCAGCACTTCAAGAAGGAAGACTGACCTGTGGAACGCGATTCCGTGAGCCGACGCCTGGCGCTACTCATCGATGCAGACAATGCTTCCCCGGCGATCATCGCCGGGCTGCTCTCGGAAATCTCCAAGTACGGCGTGCTCACCGTAAAGCGGATTTACGGCGACTGGACCACGCCCAACCTCGGTGGCTGGAAGAGCTCGCTGCTCGACCACTCGATCGTGCCGATTCAGCAGTTCCGCTACACGGTCGGCAAGAACGCGACCGACACGGCGATGATCATCGACGCCATGGACATTCTCTATGGCGGCAATGTCGACGGCTTCTGCCTGGTCTCGAGCGATAGCGACTTCACGCGGCTCGCATCGCGGATTCGTGAGAGCGGTCTCGTCGTCTACGGCTTCGGCGAGCGCAAGACGCCCAGCGCCTTCGTCAGCGCCTGCGACAAGTTCACCTTCGTCGACATCCTGACCGACCCGAGCAAAACACCAAAGGAGGCCTCGGCCCCCTCGCCGTCCACGCTCAAAGGCGACAACGCGCTCGTCAACCTGCTGCGGTCGGCCATCGAGGCCAGCGCCGACGAGGCCGGCTGGGCCGAGCTCGGCGTGGTCGGCAAGCAGATTTCCTCGCAAAAGCCTGACTTCGACTCGCGCCACCATGGCTTCGCCAAGCTGAGCTCACTGCTCGAGGCGATCGACCTGTTCGAGATCCGCCGCGAATCGAGTGCCGACAAGGCACATACGTCCGTATTCGTCCGTAATGCGAGACGACCGACGCGTCGCAAGAAGAAGTCCTGAGCGCCGTAACCGGCCCGAACCAACGCCTCGCCTTGTGACGCCGTTCACGCTGCCTGCGGGCCGGCGCTGCGATGATTCGTGAAAATCGCGAGATACTCATGGACGAAGGCGCTTCGATCTGGGACCGACTGGGAGCCGACCTGAACGGCGACGGCAAGTTCTCGATTGCCGATGTCGTGCCATGGCTGCTCGATATCCTGGTCATTCCGGGCGACGCGCTGATCTATCTGCTCCTCACCTATGCGCCCGATGCGGCCGAGTTCTTCGAGCTCAGCAGCGACGACTACGGCGGCGCGGTCTCGCTCTGGGCCTCGGTGCTGATCTGGCTGGCAGCACTGATCATCGTCGGCACGATTCTGAGCGCAATCCGGGCGCTCGACCGCAAGCTCACGGCCTGGGTCGCCGAACGCTTCGCCGAGCTTGGCCGGCGATTCAGGGTGTTCAGGCGGTTACTGGTGACTTCCCTGCGAATGCGCTCGTGGCGCAAGGCATCCGCCGTCGAGGGTCTGGAAATAGGATCAGTCGAGCTCGCCGCCGATGAGACCACGGTTCTGCGCTGCCTGTCGTCCATCGACGACGGCGCCGTGCTGACGCTCGACGAGATTGCCGCGAAACTCGGCTGCTCGAACCGGGCCGTGATCCCGGTGCTGAGGCACCTGTCGGATCTCAGGTTCATCGAGCGCGGCGCCGAGAAGGTAACGCAGCGGGAAGGCCACCGAATCGCGGTGGCCGGTCAGATGTATCTGATCGGAACCTAGAGCAGCTGATCCAACGCCCTGCGCACCTGCCGCGACCAGAAGCTCGCGACCCGGTCACCTGCCGGCAGATCGGTCCAGGCCCGGCGATACGCCACCGTGCCGTCGGGCGCGATGACCATGAGACCTGGAATGTACTCGACCCCGTAGGCCGCTGCGATCGCATCCCCGTCGGCGACGGCAATCTGTTCCAATGCGAGATTGCTCAAGTAGTCATTCGGGTCGCCGCCGCTGCCGTCCTCCTTGGCGTTGATCGTCAGGATGTTGATCTGCTCCGTGCCGTAGTCGTCCTGAATCCGCTCGAGATAGGGCATGAATGCCCTGCAGTAACCGCACCACGTGGCCCAGAACACCATGACCGTCGGCTTGCCCTCGAGCAATGCGGGAAACTCCACCGCTCGTCCGTCGAAATCCTGACCGCGCCAGGCCGGCGCGGCATCGCCCTGCTCCACGGTATGTGCCGGCAGCGTCGCCAGACAGGCCAGGGCCAGAAGCGTAAGCGTCGCGGTTCTCATAATCGACTCCTTTACTCGAGCGGCCGAATGCAGGCGGCGTCGTTGTTCGCAGGCTTGTTGACGTAGGCGGACACCTTATAGACCGCCAGATCGGTTCGATTGTTGCCAATGATCGCTTGAGCCTCGTCCTCGGCGCAATCGCCGGCGAGCCAGCGATCGAAATCGGCCGCATCGAGCACGACCGGCATGCGGCCGTGGATCCCGGCTAGCGGCGGGGGCGCGTCAGCCGTCAGGATGGCAAAAGTCGCCGGATCATCACCCTTGCCCGGCGTGAAAATGCCGGCGAATGCGAACGGCCTGAACCCGTCGAGGTGAAACAGCCAGGGCTGTTTCGGCCGCTCCTGGCCCTGCCATTCGTACCAGCCGAGCGCCGGCACGAGGCAACGGCTGCGCCTGGCGGCAGGCGCGAAGGCGCGCGAGGAGAACACGGTCTCGGACCGGGCGTTGATCCAGCCGCGCCGGGCCCAGTGCGGCTGAAAGCCCCAGACGAGAGACTCGAGCCGACGGCTACCGTCATCGGCCGGCAGCACCACGGGCGCGAGCTGGCTCGGGGCAAGATTGTAGGACTGCCGGTAACCCTCAGGCGCAGCGAGATCCCACGCGCGTTCGAGGTCGGCTTCCGCCGGTGTCAGGTAACGCCCACACATCACCCGGTAAGATACCGCTACACTTCGGCTAACGGCCAGCGCCGCAGTTGCGGCCATGAGGCTGATCAGGAGGCATCTTGGCAGTTCGCAAAGTCTTGCGTATGGGTCACCCCGTGTTGCGGCGTCCCGCCGATCCGCTCGATCCCGAAGCAATCTCGAGCGATGAGACGCTGCGTCTGATCCAGGACATGATCGACACGCTGCACGACTACGGCGGGATAGGACTCGCCGCACCGCAGGTTGGTGAATCGATTCGGCTCGCGATCGTCGAGATACCGGACAGCGGCAGCCGCTATGGCGAGCTGACCGCGATGCCCCTGACCGTGTTCGTCAACCCGGTGATCACGGTGCTCGATCCGGAGACGCGCGGATTCTGGGAGGGCTGCCTGTCCGTCCCGGGGCTACGCGGTTTCGTCGAGCGGCCGCAGTCCATCCGCGTCGACTATCTCGATCTCGCTGGCCAGACGCAGTCGGTCGAGCTCGGCGGCTTCACGGCAACCGTATTTCAGCACGAGTTCGATCACCTGGACGGCACGCTCTACATCGACCGAATCACCGACACGCGCCTCCTCGCCTTCGAGGAGGAATTCATGCGCTACCTGGCGCCCCGCGAGGACGCCGACGAGCCGGATTAGGCAGCACCCGCCTGCCGCGCTACCGAACTCCGGTCTGATTCGCCGATGAGTAACCGAGACGAAATCCGCATCATTGAAGCCGACCTCGACGACGCGCAGCAAGGCAGCGCACTGGTCGGGTTGCTGGACTCCTACGCGCGCGAGCCAGCCGGGCAGTCGGCGCCGATCGACGCGGCAACGGCATCGGGTATCGTCCCCGGTCTCAAGCGCCATCCGTCCACTCTGGTCCTGCTGGCGGTTACGGATGATGTGTACTCGGGAACCGCGGTTTGCTTCTGGGGGTTCTCGACGTTTACTGCCCGACCGGTGCTGAACATCCATGATCTCGTCGTGCTGCCTGAATATCGCGGCCGCGGAATCGGCTCGGCCCTGCTGGACGAGGCCGAGCGGCGTGCCCGCGCAGCGGGCTCATCGCGGCTGACGCTCGAGGTGCTCGACAGCAATCGCGACGCCAAGCGGCTCTACGAGCGCTGCGGCTTCGGTTCCTGGTCGGAACCGACGCTGTTCGTCACCAAGCCGCTCACTTAAGGGCGTCGCCTGCGGCTCGGCGTCCCTGCCGGACCTTACGGGTCCGCGGCCTCGCCGATCGCAATGTTGCCGAGCTGAAACGCACTGCCCGGCAACGCCGCGTTGCCGGCCGGGTATCCGCTCTCGCGCAGCAGGTAAGCCAGTATGCTTGCATAGCTGACGCCCGTCAGACCGCCGGGATTCGCCGGCGGCATGGCGAGAGAAATGTCCTGATAGACGTCGCTCAGGACACCGCCGCCCCACTTGGCGACGAGGTTCGCGCCCGCATAGTTCCCGACCTCATGGCAGCTGCTGCACTCGCGGTCGAACAATTGCTCGCCCTGCTCGGCCTGAGCGGCCTGGTAGATGCCGTCGGTCACAGCGCGCGTCGGCGTGTCGAGCCGGACGGGTCGCGGCAGTTGGCGGGGCGTATCCTCCGGCAACGAGAAGACCCAGACCGTGCCCGAGCCCTGCGGCACGTCGACGCCGACGAGCCGGCCGAGCGTCGTCGTCGGCGCGACGCGGCCACCCGCCGCCACGGCAAGGTACTGCTTGCCGTCGACCTCATAGGTGATCGGCGCACCGGAAATATCGCCGTTGAGCCGCGCCTGCCAGAGCAGCTCGCCGGTCCGGTCGTGCAGCGCGAAGAACTGCCGGTCGGCCGTGCCGCCGAAGACGATGCCGCCGGACGTCGAGAGCGCAGACGCCGTCATCGGCGTGCCGCTCTCGGGTCGATAGACCCACTCGCGCTCGCCGGTGACGGGGTCGAACGCGACGAACTCGCCGACGAAGTCGTAACCCGGCGCCAGCGACGCCGTGTACGAGACACCTGTCAGCCCGAACCGGCTCATGACCGGCGTCACGACCACGGCGTTCATGCAGGAGTTGTTGACGCCGAGGTAGTAAAGCCCGGTCTCGGGGCTGTAACTCGGCGCCTGCAGATTTCTCGCGCCGTGCAGATGCGGGCAGATCTCGAACACGCGGCCCGAGTCGACGTCGGCCACGGTCGGTATCGTTTCCGGGTCGTAGATCGGCCGTCCTGCGTCGGTCCATCCCGTGATCGTGTTGTCGTAGGCCGTTCTGAACGCGTGCAGGAATTCGCCGGTCGCGCGATCGAGCACGACGCCCCAGCCGATCTTGCCGGTCTGGATCAGCGCCTTGCGGATGACGCCGTCGATCTCGAGGTCGACGAGCATGCTCTCGTAGGCGGCCCGGTCCCATTCGTCGGCCGGGTTGAGCTGGAAGTGCCAGCGCAATTCACCCGTATCGGCATCGAGCGCGATGATGCTGTTGGTGTAGAGCGAGTCACCGAGCCCTCGCGTGGCCGTCGTCCAGGGCGACGGCTGGCCGGTCGGCGCATAGACGAGATTGAGCTCCGGGTCGTAGCTGATCGTATTCCAGGTCGCGCCGCCGGCCGGCGGAAAGTCGGCGTTCCAGTCCCAGGTCTCGGCACCCGGATCCTCGCGACCCGGGATCGTGTAGAACGTCCAGAGCTTCTCGCCCGTGGCCGCATCGAACGCCTGCAACTTGCCGCGCGCCGCGAAATCGCCGCCCGACATGCCGATAAAGACCTTGCCGTCGGCGATCAACGGCGGATGGGCATGACCCTCGCCGTCGCGGTAATCCGCCGTTTGCGTCTCCCAGAGCACCTCGCCGGTGCGCCCGTCGAGCGCAACCAGATAGCTGTCGGCCGTGCCCCAGTAGATCGTATTACCGTAGATCGAAACGCCGCGATGGCGCCGGGCGGCCTCGGAGAGCGAGATATCGTCCGGGAAGCTGCGGGTCTGCTCCCAGACGAGCTCGCCGGTCAGCGCATCGAGGGCGACGACCCGCCCCGAGCCTTCGGAAACATACATGAGACCGTTGGCGACGATCGGGGTTGCGACCCAGCGGCTGTTGTCGCGCATGGTATAGGCCCAGACGAGACGCATGTCGTCGACGTTACGACGATTGATCTCGGCCAGCGGGCTGTGCGCGGTCACATCGTAGGTGCGACGATAGTTGATCCAGTCGCCAGGCTCCGGATCATGCAGCCGCTCGTTCGTGATCGGAATGAAGTCTCTGGCCTGGGAAAACGCCACTGAGCTTGCGGCCAGACCGACCAGAACGACGGCCAGATTTCGGTAATTTAGCACTGCGGCTTGCACCGGCTTTCTCCCCCTGAAAATATCCAACCTGCGAGCGTTGCTCGAACTCAGATCATCGTCGCTCGAATCTCCAAATTCAAACGCCGCAAATTCAAACGCCTGTGTCTCGGGCGGCCGTATCCGGTAACCGGATGGCCCCCGTGGCAATACTCTGCAACACCTCGACGAGAAACGGACGCTCGCGGGCCTGGACGCGCCCGGCCAGCGCCTCGGCGTCATCGCCGCGCTCGACCGGGACCTCGCACTGAGCCAGCACGTCGCCGGTGTCGTAGTCACCATCCACGAGGTGCACCGACACGCCGGATACGGTATCGCCTGCCTCGATGACGGCGGCATGCACGCGACCACCGTACATCCCCCGTCCACCATACTTCGGCAGCAGCGACGGATGCGTATTGATGACGCGGCCACTGAATGCGGCCAGCGCCCGCGGGCCGAGCTTTTTCATGTAGCCTGCGAGCAGGACCACGTCCGGTGAATGCTCGGCCAGCGTTGCGGCGATCGCACGATCGAGCACCGCCGGGTCGGGGTGCGTGCGATTGCTCAGATGCACGGACTCGATCGAATGGCGCTCGGCGCGTTCCATCGCGCCGGAACGGCTGTTGTTGCTGATGACGAGCACGACGTCGCCGTCGAGCCGGCCAGCCTCGCTGGCGTCGATGACGGCCTGCAGCGTTGTGCCCGATCCCGACGCCATGACTGCGATGCGTAGCCTCTGACTGCCGGGGGGTCGCTGGTTCATCGTTCTTCTGGTTGATTCAACGGGCTGACGCCGCAACCTAGAATAGCATCATGGATGCAACCCGCCGGCCTTTCGGCCAGGGCCTCAGAATTCTCGACGGCGGCACGGGCAGCGAGCTGCGGCGACGCGGCGTGCAGCTGTCGGACGCATGCTGGTCGGCCACAGCCAACCTCAGCGATCCGGAGCTGCTGCTCGAGATCCACCGGGATTTTATTCGCGCCGGCGCCGACGTCGTCACCGCGAACACTTTCGCGACGAGCCGCTTCGTGCTGGCGGCCGCCGGACTCGAGGACAGCTTCGACGCAATCAATCGGGCGGCCATCTCGGCTGCTCGCTCGGCCGCTCGCGAAGCCGGACGTGACGTTGAGGTCGCCGCCTCGCTGTCCTGCTTCCCGCCCGCGTTCGACGCTGGCGCCTATCCCGCGCAAGACACCGAATACCGCGCCTACGCCGAGCTTGCCGAGCATTGCGCCGACGCCGGCGTCGATCTCATCCTGCTCGAGATGCTCCAGCACCCCGAGCACGCGGCCCTTGCCTGCCGCGCGGCCCGCGAATCGGGCCTGCCGTTCTGGGCCGGCGTCAGCTGCCGCAGACGGGCGGCGACCGACGAACTCGTCGCATTCGACGACCCCGGGCAGCCGCTCGGTGCCGTGCTCGACGCCGTGCTGCCCTTCGAGCCCGACGGCATCGCTGTCATGCACTCGCCAGTTGAAGTGATTCCGGCGGCGATCGCCGAGGTCGTGCAACGCTGGTCGGGACCCATTGGCGCCTGGGCCGGGATTCCCTATGTCGAAGACCCGGATTGTCAGGACGATCGGCAGATCAGGCCGGAGGCCTATGCAACCGCCGCTCGCGCGTGGATCGCAGCGGGCGCGGTGCTGGTCGGGGGCTGCTGCGGGACGACCCCCGAACACATCCGGGCGCTAGCCGAGCTCCGGCAAGGCTAACCGATGCCCTCGGTGCGAATGTGCAGCTCGCGCCCGCAATGCTTGCAATGGACAGCATCGAGCTCATGGCGCGTCAGGCCGCATCGCGGGCACTCGTAGCGCACCTTGCTGGGCCTGAAAACCGTCTGCACCAGGCGGAGGAAGAGTGCAACGCCGACGACCATGATGAGGATCGCCAGCAACCGACCCTCCGCGCCAACAAGCGTGACATCGCCAAACCCTGTCGTCGTCAGCGTCGTGATCGTGAAATAGAGCGCGTCGATATAGTTGTTGATCGAGTCGTTAACCTCCTGCTGCCAGACGAAGACGAAGGCCGTGACAACGAATATAAAGACGAGCAGATTCAACGTGCTGAAAATGATCTCGTCGTTGCGGGCAAAGAATTTGAAATGCTGCCTGAGCCGCCGAGTCACATAGTAGGACCGGAAGATACGCAACGCGCGAACGACGCGAAGAAACATGAAGTTACCCAGTTGCTCGGGCAGGAACAGCGAAATGATGATAGCGATATCGAGCAATGTGAGCGGCTTCGACAGAAACCCGATCCTGTCTTCGTCGGCGATCAATCGACCGCTGAGCTCGATAATGAGGATGAGGCCGATCACCCTGTCCGTGAACAGGATGATGTCTTTGTTGTAGCCCCAGAAAGTCGAAACGACGAAGTAGAGGACGATCACGACATCGAGCGCAAGCATCAGATACTGGGCCCGCATGCCGAACTCACTCGTCCCGTAGAAGAACTCGCGAAAAAATTTCTCGACGCGTGTCACACCAGGATCCCGGCTTGGAACGGCGCTCATCTTACTTCAAACTCGTCGTTTGCCCCTCAGAGATTCGCCACGCCACGATGCCCGACCCTGCACTGCCGGAAGCGCTCGAAGCCATACTCGGCGGCGATGACCTCGTCCTGGCCGGCGAGATAAGTGAACGGTATCAGGTCGATTTCGGCGGCGAGAACGCCTGTGAGCCGATGGCCGTGCTGCGACCGCGAAGCGTGGAGCAGCTTGCCGCGGTTCTCGCCGCCTGCTCGGCCGCGCATCAGCCCGTCGTCGTTCAGGGCGGCATGACGGGCCTGTGCGGCGGCGCCACTCCGCAGGTTGAAGAGGTCGCCGTTTCGCTCGAACGCCTGACCGGCATCGAGGAACTCGATCGTGAATCGATGACGATGACGGTGCTTGCAGGAACACCGCTGCAGGTAGTTCAGGAAGCCGCGGCCGAGGCCGGCTTGTGTTTCCCCCTCGATCTCGGCGCCCGCGGATCCTGCACCATTGGCGGCAACATCGCGACGAATGCCGGCGGCAACCAGGTGCTTCGGTTCGGCATGATGCGCAACCTCGTGCTCGGTCTCGAAGCCGTGCTCGCCGACGGCACCGTCGTCAGCTCGATGAACAAGATGATCAAGAACAATGCCGGCTATGACCTCAAGCAGCTGTTTATCGGCAGCGAAGGCACGCTCGGCATCGTGACGCGCGCCGTGTTGCGGCTCTATCCGGCATTACCGGCCAGGACGGCGGCGCTCGTGGCCGTGCCCGACTTCGCCGCCTGCACGACGTTGCTGCAGACGCTGCAGGGCAGGCTCGGCGGGAGCCTGAGCGCTTTCGAGGCCATGTGG
>DATCZB010000261.1:0-2030 GCA_036526155.1 Gammaproteobacteria bacterium | reverse complement strand
TTCAAAAGGTCGTAGAGCGTCGGCCGGGTGACGCCGAGCTGTTCGGCGGCGCGTGAGATATTGCCGAAGTTTTTCATCAGCGCCGTGCGAATCGCTTTCGACTCTGCGCGTTGCCGGACTTCGCGAAGATTGAGTGATTCGACCTCCATACCTTCGATGCCGTCGATACCGAGATCGCTGGCGGTAACCTGCTTGCCGTCCGCCATGATGACGGCGCCTTTGATCTTGTTCTCGAGTTCGCGCACGTTGCCGGGCCAGGAATAAGATTCGATCGCATCGTTGGCGTCGTCACTGAAGCCGATCAGCGCACGGCCCTGCTGCGTGGCGTGCTTGGACAGGATGTTTCGCGCGAGAATCAGGCGGCCCTCCTCGCGGTCGCGGAACGGCGGGATGTCGATCGTGATCTCGCTGACACGATAGTAGAGATCTTCGCGGAAGGTACCGTCCTGGATCAGTTCGACCGGGTTCTGGTTGGTGGCACACACGACCCTGACGTCGACCGAGATCTCCTCGCGGCCGCCGACGCGTTCGATGATGCGTTCCTGCAGGAAGCGCAGCATCTTCGCCTGCAGCGCGAGCGGCATGTCGCCGATCTCGTCGAGAAACAGCGTGCCGCCGTTCGCGAGTTCGATCTTGCCGGGGTTCTGTTTGACGGCGCCGGTAAACGCGCCCTTTTCGTGACCAAAGAGTTCCGACTCGAGCAGGTTCTCGGGAATGGCGGCGCAGTTTATCGCCACGAACTTGTTGTCCGCGCGCGGGCTCAGCCGGTGCAACGCGCGCGCGAGCAGTTCCTTGCCGGTGCCGGACTCGCCGAGCAGTAATGTCGTCGCATTGGTCGGCGCCACTTTCTCGATCATGCGGCACACGCTCAGCATGCCCTCGCTCGCCGCGACGATGCCATCGAGCGGCGACTCGCTCGCGAGGCTCTGCAGGCGCCGGTTCTCGCTCTCGAGTTCGGAGATGTTGAACGCGCGCTCGACCAGCAAGCGCAGCGTGTCGGTGTCGACCGGCTTCTGGTAGAAGTCATAGGCACCCAGCGCGACCGATTTCAGCGCGTTCTCCTGGTCGCCGTGGCCGGTCACGACAATCACCTTGGTGTGCGGCGAGAGTTTCAAGAGTTCCTGCAGGGTCGCCAGACCTTCCTCGACGCCGTCGGGATTCGGCGGCAGTCCGAGGTCCTGCAACACGACCATCGGGTCGTGGCGGCGCAGCTCGTTGATCGCGGCGTTACGGTCTTCGGCCGTGACCACATCGTAGTCTTCGAAACACCATTTGAGCTGGGACAGCAGCCCAGGGTCGTCCTCGACGATCAGGAGTTTTCGGCTTTGCTCGGTCAACTCGGTCCTTTCACGCCCAAGCGATGGCGTTCTTCGGCAGTGCCCGGTGCGCAATGGTGCCACGGTTGGCGGCCCGAGGGGAGGCCTTGCGTCACGGGCCCAATCCGAGACTCATTCTCCGAAAGCGCACCTAAGCCGCTGATTCGCGATTTTGCGACAGGCCATCCATCTGGTCCCTTTCCCACATATCGGGCCTTAAAAAGCCTCTGAGAGCGTCTGAGAATATCGAGCGAAACGGGTCGCCAGGCCTTGGCCCCGCTGCGTCTCAGCCCAATTGCACATAGGTATTAACCGCAGTTGCGAATCATTCTCATTTGCGTTAGCTTGCCGTCAAGAGAGACCCCAACAAGGACCCGATTCATGCCGGCAAGGCGTCCGCTCGCACGACTCCTCAGTTTCCTTCTCTTCGCAGCAGTACCGGCAGCGGCGCTGCCTGACGACGGCGACATGGCCGACGCTCCAGGCAGCGCCTACCTCGACGAGGTGACGATTATCGGCCACAAGAGAGCGGTCGAGGACATCCCCGGTTCCGCCCACGTGGTCGGTCAGGAAGAGCTCCAGACGTTCCTGCAGAGCGACGTCATGCGCGTGCTGCACACGGTGCCCGGCGTGTACGTGCAGGAAGAAGACGGCTTCGGCCTGCGGCCGAACATCGGTATCCGCGGCTCGGGGCTCGACCGCAGCTCGCGCATC
>DATCZB010000260.1:0-13203 GCA_036526155.1 Gammaproteobacteria bacterium | reverse complement strand
ATAGTCGGCATCTATCGCGATTGCCCGGCCGACAGGGCCGGCCTCAAGCCCGGCGACGTCATACTCAGCGTCAACGAAAAGCCCGTCGCGGGGCTCGCGAACATGTTTCGCCGGGTCTGGCGGATGGGCGATGCCGGAGTGGATGTTCCGTTAGCCGTGCTCCGCGACGAGGAGCAGATCGACAAGGTCGTCAAGTCGGACGATCGCGCCTCGTTTCAGCGCATCGGCACCCTGCAATAGCCGCGCGCCGCGGCGCGACCCGAAAGGTGTGACTGTTCGGCGACCTGCCGGTCGTTCGACGGTCTGCTAGTCGGTCGCCGACCTGCGATAGGCGTTGTGGCAGTTGCTGCAGTTCGACGAGGTCGTCGGCGAGCCGACAACCAGCTGCTGCGCCGCGGCAAAACCGCCAGTCTGAGCGGCTTCGGCCAGGGCCGCCGTCGCCTCGATGGCGTTGTTCATCCGGGCGTTGAAATCATCAATGTTTTCCCAGATCGACGGCTCGGACAGGCTTTCCGCCACCAGCACATCGGTCCCGAAGCCTTCCGGCATCATCGCCGTCAGCGTGGCAAGCTCGGTCGCCGCCTTGACGAACGCCGCCTCGTCGAGGTCGATCTGCTCACGCGCCATGTTGTTGATTAACTGCATCCGCACGCCGGCCAGGTACATGACGGCGTCACGGTATTCATACGCCTGCCCCTCGGGAGAGTCCGGATCGTAACTCGGTCCACCACCGCCCGCGCAGGCGGCAAGCGCCGTGAACGCGACAACGAGAGCCATTCGTGCGGTAATTCTTGAGGCAGTCTTCATGCTTGAACCTTTATTGATAGGGGTAGCGCCATGACGGCGAGGAGGATATACAAATCGCCGACGCGGCCGCAAGTCACGCTAGCCCTTGAGCGCTTCGTCGATCAGGAACATATCGGTAAGCAGCGCCCGGACATGAATCGAGGCATTGAGATTGTCGACAATTTGCGAGCTGATGTCGGGCACGCTCAGAACCAGGCGAACACCGGCAACAGATGTTGCCGCGTCGCGCTCGAGAGCGTCGAGAAAGGCCTCGTAATCGGAGGCTCCGGCGGTCGCCTTCGAGCCTGCCAGCTCTCGCGCAATGGCCGGCAGTTTCGTCATCGCGTCCGCCATGGCCGCCAGGCGATCGCGCGGACTCTGGCCTGCCGCTGCGCCGCGATCCGTGTGTCTTCCCTGCGCGGCATAGGCGAGCAGAAACTCGTAGGCGCTCTCGATGGTGTCGATTGACGCCGTCAATCGGTTGCGTAGCGACGAGTCGGTCATTTCTTCACCTGCCAGCGGTCGGGGTCGTGCATCGTCTCGTATTCTCTCCGCGTGATCCAGCCTCGGATCATGGACCGCAGGAACATCGCCTTTTCCGGACGAACAGCAAAGTAGATATGGGTCATGACCATCGTGATAAGCAGCAGGGCCGACAAACCATGGAGCACGTAGACGACGCCCCAGACCTCATCCGAGAGCCAATACGGGTTGCGCTCCCACCAGGGCGTGTCGATCTTCACCATCATCATCGCGCCCGTGACGCACGCGCCGAGCACCACGACGGTGAATGCCGCATGAATGAGCTTCTGTGCGAATGAGAACTTGCCGGACCGCGGCGCCGGACCGGCGCTCACGCGCAGGCTGATTCTCGCCACCTCCACCGCGTCACGCAGATCACGAAGTCCGATCCAGACGGCGCCGAGCGGCTTGGCTATCAGTGACCGGACGACGTGGACGAGCACGGCTGCGATCAGCACCAATCCCGTCCACCAGTGGACTGCGACCCAGGCGAATTCGACACCGAGGATTGGCAGGAATGCGGTTGCGAGCAGAATGAGCACGCAGGCCGCGATAAGCCAGTGAATCAGGCGGTCGGGACCTGCATGCCGGACGATCCTGTCTGGCATCGCGCTATTTCGAATCAGCTCGCGGCGCGAACCACCAGCGATAGACGGCGTGAATGACGATCACGGCGAGACCGAGGCCGAAGAAGACGGGTATGAGCTCCCACGACACGCCTTCCAGAACCTCGCGACCGTAGACGTCGCGGCCGAAACGTAAGATCTCCAAGACTCGCGCCGTCTAGCTTGCGTCAGGCGTCCCGAATCGCGCGGGTGACCAGGTTCTGCAGCAGCGGGATCTTGAAGTGATTGAAGTTCAGAGGCGTCGCGCCACGGACCGCGATCTGCCCCGCAACCTCCGCCGTCGCCTCGTTCTTCGGCTGACCCGTCGCCGCGTCCTCCGCCGCGTGCAGACGACGCGGTACGCACTGCACGGCACCCGCGGCGATGCGAATAGACTCGATCGTATCGCCGCTGACGCGCATGGCCGCCGCGATGCTGACCAGCGCGAAATCCCAGGTATTGCGATCGGCAACCTTCTCGAAATAGAACTGTGCGCCGGCCCAGTCGCCCGGAATCCGGACGGCGGTCAGGATTTCGCCGGGCTCGAGGACGGTCATGCGCTCGATATCGATATCGGGACCGATGAAGAAGTCCTCTGCCGGCACCTCGCGATCGCCGTCGGCGTTGCGGACGACCATGCGCGCGTCGAGCGCGACCATCGCCGGCGCCGTGTCCGAAGGCGAAACGGCAACACAACGGTCCGCGCCCCAGAGGCAATGCTCCCGATTCTGCCCCTGCGGCGAGTCGGCGTAACAACTGTCACCGCCGGCCCGATAGCAGTCGACACCGTACCGGTAGTACCAGCACCGTGCGTCCTGACAGAGATTGCCGCCTAGCGTGCCGACATTGCGAATCTGCGGCGAGGCCACCCGGCCAGCCGAATCCGCGAGCAAGGAGAATCGTTCCCGCACCAGCGGATTGTTCTCGATCTCGGTCAGGGTCGTGAGCGCACCGATCTCGATGCCGCGATCCGGCAACTCGCGGATGCCGCGCAACTCGTCGAGGCCCGAGAGATCGACGACGGCCGACGGCCGCTTGACGCGGTCCTTGAACCAGTCGAGGCTGTCATTGCCGCCAGCCAGGGCCCACCCTGAATCGCCGGCATCACGCAGCAGATCGATCGCCCCGTCAACTGAATCCGGTTGATACAGCTCAAATGCCGCCATCATGTCTTTGGACATGGGTCTGCTACCCCTCTTTAGAGTTACGCCGCGCCTTGCGCAGCACGCATTACCGCGTTGGTGTAATTATCGTAGGCGCCGCAGCGGCAAAGATTGCCCGACAGCGCCATCCGTACCTCATCCCGGGTCGGGTTCGGATTGACCCTGAGCAGCGCAACGGCGCTCATGATCTGACCCGGCGTGCAAAAGCCGCACTGCGGCCCGAGCTCGTCGATCATTGCCTGCTGCACGGGATGCAGCGTTCCATCGGCTGACTCGAGGCCTTCGATCGTCGTGATCTCCTGATTGCGCACCGAGTGCGTCAGCATCGAGCAACTGTAGCTGGACACGCCGTCGACCAGCACCGTGCACGCGCCGCACTCGCCGCGATCGCAACCCAGCTTGGTGCCCGTCAGATTCAGCTTGTACCGCAGCGTCATCGCCAGCGTTTCGTTGGGCAGAACATCAACCGTGCGTTCGACGCCGTTTACCATCAGGCGAACCATGCGCTCGACACCGCCCACGCTGACGTCGCCGCCTCCGGGCGAGCAGCTGATCAGGGCGCCGGCGCTGGTGACGGCCGCACCAGAGGCGATCACACCCTTGATGAACTGCCGTCGCGACGCGCGCACGCCAGCGAGCGAGGAATCGGCGTCGTCATACTTCGGCTCGGGGTAACGACCCTGACCTTCGTCGGTATGCTTATCAGTCATCAGAAGGACTCCGTATAAACCTTTCGTTGCCGCGATCGCATGCCATCTGCATCAGGCCGTGTTGACCTGCAGCGGACCATGCGACTGCTCGCGCCCCTCGGCGGCGTTGACGATCATGTCGGGCATGACCGGGACACGGTTGAATACATGCCCGCCGAGCGCCTCGGAGATCGCGCAAAGCAGCGCAGCCGCGGCGCAACCCTGCACGGGCTCGCCGACACCCTTGGCGCCGATCGGATTGTCGGGATCCTCGATCTCGACAGCCGCGGACCGCATTGCGGGCGGCACGTCGAGATACGACGGCGGCTTGGAATTGAGCAGGTTGACGTTGCCCGGCAACCCGTTCTGCGGATCGTAGATGTGCTTTTCGTAGCCGGCGAGGCCAAAACCCATGACCGCGCCGCCCTTGATCTGCGTATCGAGGCCCATCGGGTGGATCACGGTGCCGCAGTCGGCAACGCCGATGTAATCGAGGATCTCGTACTTGCCGGTCTCGACGTCGAGCTCGATCTCGACAAACCCGGCGGCGAGCGCCGGCACCGTCGCGGTGCCGCCGAGCTGATCCTGGGCTGCGCCAACCAGGCCGCTGCCGGCCACTCCGGCCACCGAAGCCTTGGTGACGGGATTGAGCTCCTCGGCCATTTCCTGGCCCGAGTACCTGCCACCGAGCTCGATGGCACGCTGCGCGGCCTGCGCATAAGTCAGGAACTGGTCGGGCTGCTCCGCGTTGAACACCCGATGCTCGCCGATGTCGTAGTCGTCGGCCGAGCCACCGAGATCCATTGCCGCAATCTCCTTGAGCTTCTGCACTGCATCCTGGGCGGCAGCCCAGGTCGAGCGCGTCATCGTGAATGAGGTATTGCTACCGAACTGACCGAGATTCCATGGCAGGTGCTTGTCGCTGCTGCCGCGCACGACGGTGCAGTTCTCCCAGTCACACTTGAGCACCTCGGCGGCGACGCGCGATGTACCCGTGTGCGAGTAGGTACCGAGGTTGCCGACGCCCGTATGAATGTGGAGCCGGCCCTCCGGCGTCAGCACGACGAGCCCGTCGAAGCCCCGGCCGCCAGCCGAATGGTAGGCCTGGCCGATTCCGACGGCCCTGACCTTGGAGCCGTTGCGCTCGCCGTTGCGCGCGGCGCGCTCGGCGTAGTTGAACGCCTCGGCGCCCTTGTCCAGGGCCTCGGCGAGATACGCGCTGGTCAGGCTGCTCTGCCGGGCGCCGTACTGCCAGCTCGAATCGGGCGCATTGATGCGGCGGATCGTGAGCGGGTCGACACCCAGCTGGCGCGCGGCCTTGTCGAGCAACGGCTCGATGGCTGTCGCCATCTGATTCTGCCCCGGGCCGCGCTGCGGGCCGCGAGGCGGCGTGTTGGTCATCACGGGGATGCCGCGGAAGCGCATCGCCGTCGGCGTGTAGACGATCGAGACCGCATCCGCAGCCGACTGGTAATCGTTGAAGCCGGCGTTAGGTCCATTCTCCTGGACGATGTAGAGATCGACCGCGGTCAGCTTGCCGTCGTTCCGGAATCCCATCTTGAGCCGGCCCTGGAAGCCGTGGCGCGCCGAGCCGATGTAATACTCCTCGTGGCGCGTGATCCGCAGCATCACCGGACGGTTGTTCAGTTTCCGCGACATAAGTGCCGGTATGGCCATGATCGGATAGGCCGCGCCCTTGGAGCCGAACCCACCGCCGCAATACTCGGTGATGAATACGAGGTCGGCCGGCTCGATGCCGATCAGCCCCGCTACCGACGGGATCGGGAACGAGCCGCTCTGGCAGGATGCGTGCAGATGGCATCTGCCGTTCTGCCAATAGGCCATCGCGGAGCGCGGCTCCATCGAATGGTGCGAGATGCCCTGGGTAACAAAGGTCTCGTCGAGAACGAGATCTGCCGCCTCCATCTCTGCAGCAACATCGCCGTACGACCATTCGGTCGTCGCCTCACCCTCGGGCAATTGTCCTTCACCGGACGCGGCGAAATCCTGCGCCGACCACTTGATGTCCTGCATCTCGCCGAAGCCGGCGACGTTGCCGGCGGTGCGGGCATTCTTGCCACCCGGGAACAGGCTCTCGAGCGGATCGACGGTGAAGTCGAGCTCTTCGTATTCGACACGGATCTTTTCCAGCGCCTCGGCAGCCGTTGCCTCGTCCACCGCCGCGACGGCCAGTATCGGCTCGCCGACATAGTGCGGCTCGTCGGTCAGGATCGGATCCTGCGCGCCCTGGACCGGTCTCACCTCCGATGCGCGGAGGATGCCTTCGACACCCGGCATCGCCAGCGCTTCGGCTGCGTCGACGCTGACGACGCGCGCATGCGGCATGGGGCTCGTCAAGAGCTTGCAGAACAACATGCCTTCGGCACGAAAGTCCTCTGAGTAAGTGGCGTCGCCAGTGACCTTGGCGCGAATGTCCGGCGGAATAAAATCCTTACCGATGAGATCGTAGGCCATCCAAATTCTCCCCTGGAGGAACCATGGCTAGTCGGCGCTCTGTGTCGCCGTCGGTGCGGCCATCATACCTAAGAAAATCGCCAGCCAAAAATGTCCGTGAGAGGGGTCAGAAAATGGGGTCAGACCCCTTTTCCAAAAAAGGGGTCTGACCCCATTTACACTTTGCCGGAAAAGGGGTCTGACCCCTATTCTGAGGACCCCGCTGCAGCGATTCACGCCGGCAGCGGCGGCTCGTCGAGCAGGGCCCTCTGCTCGCGCAACGCGAGCACGTGATCTTCCCAGTATCTGGTCTCCGCGAACCAGGGAAATGCCCGCGGGAACGCCGGATCGGCCCAGCGCCTGGCGATCCAGCCGGCATAGTGCAGCATCCTGAGCGTGCGCAGGGACTCGATCAGGTGCAGCTCGCGCGCGTCGAAGGTCATGAACTGGCCATACCCCTCGAGCAGGTCCCCGAGCTGCAGGGCCATCTCGTCGCGCGACCCCGACAGGAACAGCCACAGATCCTGCACCGCCGGTCCCATCATGCAGTCGTCGAGATCGACGAAGTGCGGCCCGGCATCGGTCCACAGGATATTGCCCGGATGACAGTCACCGTGAATTCGAATTTCACGCAGCTCGCCAAGCTCGAGGAAGCGCTGCCGGATGATGCCGAGCAGATCCGTCGTAATGGCCTCGTAGGAGGCAATCAGGTGATCCGGGATCCAGTCGCTCGCCAGCAGTTCCGCAACGGGCTTCGTGCCGAAGCGCTCGACAGACAGCCGCGGCCGGTGGTCGAACGGTCCGACGGCGCCGACCGAATGAATACGGCCCAGGAAACGACCCATCCATTGCCGCTCGTCGCTGCTGCCGAGCTCCGGCCAGCGGCCGCCGCGTCGCTCGAAGACGGCGAAGCGGTAACCACCGAAGTAATGCAGGGTGCTGCCCGAAAATTCCAGTGGCGGCACGACCGGTATCTCTTCATCCGCGAGCTCATGCGAGAACTCGTGCTCCTCCAGAATGGCGTCGTCGGTCCACCGACCCGGGCGATAGAACTTGGCGACGATGAACCCGTCTTCGATTCCGACCTGATAGACGCGGTTCTCGTAGCTGTTCAGGGCAAGGATTGCGCCGGTGGTCAGGATGTCGAGCGACTCGATGGCCCCCAGAATGACGTCGGGCGACAGGTCGTCGTAGGGAGTTTCGTCGCTCACGCCGCCACGCATCCCATCAAACCGATTGCAGCGCCTTGATCAGATACGGCAGGCTCTGGTCCATTCGATGGTCGATGCCGGAGTGGGTCCCGTCGAATTCCTCGTAGCGATGCTCGACGCCGTGCGCGGCGAGCCTGGCCGACAGAATCCGCGTCCCGTAGTGAATCCGGTACTGGTCGCGTCGGCCGCAATCGATGTAGATCCCTCGCAGCGTCCTGAGATTCTTCGCATACCTCGAGACGAGATTGATCGGGTCGTGCCGCAACCATTGTCGCCAGCGCGCCGGGATCAGCTCGCCGCGGTCCAGCGTGAACGGCAGCCGAAAGCCGTTCGGCGCATCGGGATCGGGATCGTAAGTCGCAGCCATCGCGAGGTTCATCAGGGCATGCACCTCGGCGCTGCTCAGGTTCGCCCTAAGGTGCACGCGCTCCAGAAATCGCTTGACGCGGCCGTCGTCGGCACCGTCCTCGCCAGCCGTCATGCAGCCGGCGTCCGTCTCGCCGTCGGCCAGCCGCGGCTTTCGATACTTCGCGAGCTCATCGAGCGTATTCGGCCAATCCGAGCGATAGATGAAGTCGAAGTAGGCGTCGCCCGAGTGATTGGCGACGGCGCCCCAGTACCTGGCGTACTTCATGCCGTGAATGATCGCGCCGTAGCCGCCCGACGACTTGCCGAAGCAACCGCGATGCTCGCGCGATGCCAGGGTGCGAAACTCGCGGTCGATGAAGGGTATGAGCTCCCGGGTCAGGTAATCGGCGTAGCGCCCGACTGCGCTCGAGTTGACGTACTGGTTGCCGCCCAGCGCCGTGAAGCAGTCCGGAAACACGATGATGCACGGATCGAGCTTCCTGTTATGAATGAGCCGGGCCGCACGTTCCGGCACATTCTCCTCGAATGCGCGCCAGTTCGTGTGTGACTTGCCGCTGCCGGTGTAGCCAACGAGGTCGAACAGCACCGGAAACCTCTTCGCCGAACGCCGGCCTCCCGCCTGGTCATATTGCGGCGGCAACCAGACATCGATCAGACGATCCGCCGGATCGCCGAGAGGGTTGTCGCGCAGAATTTTCGAGCTGTGCTCGACGGTAACGACGCGACCCGAAGGGCCTCGCGGCCGCTTAAGCGCCATCCGATTTCCCGGCGGCCATGGCCCGCAGGCTGATTCGGTCGATCTTGTTCGTCCGCGTGCGCGGCAGCGCATCGATGAACTTCACCTCGACGGGGCGCTTGTACTTGACGAGATGCTTCTGGCAATAGGCGTGGAATGCCTCTGCTTCGAGGTCGGCTCCAGGTTCAAGCGCAACGAATGCGACCACGACCTCGCCGAGGCGATCGTCGCGCTTGCCAACCGTTGCCGCCTCACGGATCGACGGATGGTTGTACAGAACCTCGTCGACGTCACGCGGATAGACGTTGTAGCCGCCGACCAGAATCATGTCCTTCTTGCGATCGACGAGATAGAGGAACCCGTCCTCGTCGACGTAGCCGATGTCGCCGGTATACATATACCCGTCGCGCAGCGCGTGAGCGGTCTCCCCGGGATTGTTGTGATAGCCGGTCATGAGCTGCGGGCCCTTGACCCGCACCTCGCCGGCCTCACCCATCGGCAGGACCTTGAGCCCGGTCTCGAGATCCACGACCTCGACCTGGGTCTCGGGAACGGGGTTGCCGACAGATAACAGCTTGCGCTCGCCGTCATAGCGATTGAGACAGAACGGCGCGCCTTCCGACATGCCCCAGCCCTCGAGCAAGGGACAACCGGTTTTTGCCAGCCACTCGTGGTGCAGATCCTCCGGACACGGGGCGCCACCCGAGATGCAGTACTTGAGCGACGACAAATCGACCTGATCGAACAGCGGGCTGGTCAGAAGCCCGAGATAAATCGGCGCAGGACCGCCCGCGAAAATGCTCACACGATGCTCGGCGAGCCCCTTTACGACCTCGTCCGGCTCGTATTTCGGGATCATGACCAGCGTGCCGGCAGTGTAAATCGGCACCCAGCTGGCATAGCCGAGCCCCCAGATGTGAAACATCGGCGCGACGTTGAGAAAAATGCCCTCGCCAAACGGGATCGGCCAGACACTCACATGCTGAACCAAGCCCCACATCAGGCCGCGATGGGTGTGATCGACGCCCTTCGGCACGCCCGTGGTCCCGCCGGTAAAGATCGACAGCGCAAGATCGTCCGCCTGCGGCATCTGCTCGGGCCTCTTGTCGAGCGAGGCATCTCCCGTCCACTGGCCGAGCTCGTCACCGCCCTCGCCGATCACGACGACGGCACCGATCCCGAGGCGGTCGGCTGCCTCGGCCGCCATGTCTGAGGTCGAGGCGTCACAGAGAATCGCCGCCGCCCCGAAACCCTCGAGCGCCTTGCCGATCTCGGACACTTTGAAGAACGGGTTGACCGGCGCGACCTGCGCCCCGGCGCTCATGACGGCCATGATGGCGACATCCATCTCGATCGAGTTGGGCATCAGGACCGCCATCGGCCCGGGCTCGAGGTTCAGCCCACGCAGCAGATTGGCAAGACCGTTGGTCGCACGACCGAATTCGCGGTAGCTGATCTTGCGGTCGCGGAAGATGACGGCCGTGTTGTCCGGCCTGCCCTCGACGGCATGCCAGAGCATATGCACGAGGCTCTCGTGAAACGGAAGATCGGGATCCGGCGGGATCTTCGGACCGATGATCGACGGCTGGCCCGGCGGCCTGGGTTGGTCAGTCACGTCTCGCGCAGCACTCCGGCAAGTCGGGTCACGGGCCGGCGAGCTTACCAAAAAAGGGGGTCAGACCCCGTTTCCGTGGAAAAGTGGAAAAGGGGTCTGACCCCTTTTATTGACCCCTTCTGTTACCACCTGCCGAGATTCGGGCGGGTGTCGGTCGCGAGCGCAGCGTCGTAGTAGGGCAAGGTCACGGACTTCGGCGGCGCGATCTGATCGATGCGTTCCTGGTCTTCTGCCGTCAACCCGACATCGGCCGCAGCCAGGTTGTCGTTGAGCTGATCCATCGTTCGCGGCCCGATGATGGGCGCCGTCACGCCAGGCTGGGCTCCGTTCCACGCCAGCGCCAGCTGCGACGGCGTGCAGCCCAGGTCGGCCGCATGCGTCACATGCGCCTCGATCAGATCGAACGCAGCCGCCGTCACGGGACGACCGAGGTTGTCGCGGCCTCCCTGCCAGCGACCCTCGGCATTCTTGTCGTCGCGACGATATTTACCGCTGAGCAAGCCGCCACACAGGGGGCCCCAGGTCACGACACCGATGCCGAAGCTCATCGCGGCCGGCAACACCTCGCGCTCGGCCGTCCGATCGAGCAGATGGAACGCGCACTGCTCGGTGACGAAGCGGTTCAGGCCAAATTCCCTGGCCGCCCAGAGCGCCTCGACGATCTTCCAGCCGGGAAACATGCTGGTGCCGATGTAGCGCACCTTGCCGGCCCGAATCAGGTCGTCCAGCGCCCGCAGGGTCTCGTCGATCGGGATGTCGGCCTGCGGCCGATGCATCTGATACAGGTCGATCCAGTCGGTGCCGAGCCGTTGCAGCGACGCCTCGCAGGCCTGAATCAGGTGCCTTCGGCTCAGGCCCCTGCCGTTCGGGTCGTCGCTGCCCATGGGCAGGAACGCCTTGGTCGCAATGATCAGCTCGTCGCGCCGCCCGGATCTGGCGACGGCCTTGCCGGTGATCTCTTCGCTCAGCCCCTGAGCGTAAGCGTTGGCGGTATCGAGAAAATTGATGCCCTCGGCGAGCGCGTGCTCAATAATGACGATGGAGTCCTTCTCGCCCGTGCTTCGGCCGAACATCATCGTGCCGAGGCAAAGCTGGCTGACTTTGACGCCGGTTCGGCCGAGATTGCGGTATTCCATGTTCACCTTCCATTCACTGGAAAGCGGGCATTATGGCTCGCGCCAATGAATTACGAGATGTTTTCAGGTATTTGCGCTCGACAGCTGCCGCGCTATGCTGCGCCTGTTGCGGGTTCAGGCTAAGGGCCGGAGCACCGGAAATTCCATGAAAGCGCTACGAATCGTTCTTGCCATACTGGCCGGAGCAAGCGTGCTACTCCTCGTCGTCGCGGTCATCGCGATCCGGAGCTTTGATCTCAACGATTACAAGGACGAGATCACGGCCTTCGTCCAGGAACGAACCGGCCGCACGCTGACGATCGAAGAGAACATCGAGTTCAGTCTGTTTCCCTGGTTCGCGGTGGAGACGGGCGGCGTCACGCTGAGCGACGACCCGGATTTCGGCGACCGCAGCTTCGTGACTGTCGACACGCTCTCGGCTCGCGTTCGCGTCTGGCCCCTGCTCAAGCGCCGCATCGAAGTGGGTCGCGTCGTCTTCGACGGCGTCAACCTGAATCTGGGCATCGATGCAGAAGGCGTTGGCAACTGGGAAAGCATGCTGCAAGCCTCGGCGCCCACGGCCCCGGAGCTCGAAATGCCTGCGCCCGATCGTCCGGCTTTCGAAGCCCTTGCCGTCGAGGGCATATCGCTGATCAACACGCGGATCCTCTGGCACGACGCGGACGGCGAGGTTACCCATATCGCGCGCGACGTGACGCTCGTGACCGGACCGATCAACGATGACGACCCCGTGGACGTCTCGGTTTCTCTGTCCGTGCTCGACGTCGCCTACCAGGCTTCGGCAGAAATCGAGCTCGAGACGGTGGCCTCGATTCGGCCACAGCCGGCACTCAGCGGGATCGAAGCCAACGTGCGCGTGCTCGACTCGCGACAGGAGCTGCGCGCATCGGGCACGCTAACGCTCGGCTCGATAGAGCTCGATGCCGGCATCATGCGTGCGGGTCCCGCCAGCGTGTCGGCGACGCTGGTGCGACCGCCGTTCGTCCCCGGCGAGCTGGCCTTCGAGTCCGAGTTCGCATCGCTGGAATTCAACCCGGAAGACGAAAGTGTGGTCCTGGATGGACTCAGTGCCCGCAGCGGCACGCTCGAGGCGCGATTCAACGTCCGCGGCGAGACCGTCGTCTCCGATCCCCGCGTTCTCGGCTCGATCGAGCTGCAGTCGCAGTCACTGGCAGATCTCTTCCGCCTGCTCGATCTCGAGCCGCCCGCCGGGCTCGGCGATGGCGTCGAAAGCGCTCTGGCTGCCGTTGCCGACCTCGATCTCAGGCTCACAACACAGGAGCTGACCATTGACCGGTTCGTGCTGTCGGCACTCGGGATCGACGCCAGCGGCCGCGCTGAACACTCGGCCGATCAGCGACTCAGCGCCGCGATCGAGCTGCCGGAATTCGCGCCGTCCGACCCGCTGCTGGCTCTGGTCTCGCCCTACATTCCCGACGGCGTCAATCTCGGCGCGATCTCCGCGGCCAGTCTGACGGCCGAGCTGGCCTATGCGCGAGAGGCGTCAGAACTCGAGCTCACGCGCTTCAGCGCGAGGCTCGATGCTGCCGAGCTCAACGGCCGATTGCGCGTCGACGACATCAGCTCCCCGGACGAGATCAGCGGGACCATCGCGGTCAGTGGCCTCGACGACCGCCTGCTCGGCGCGCTGTTCGGGGACTTGCTGCCGTCGGAGCTCAGCGCGGCCGAGCTCGGCGAGTTTCGGCTCGGTGCGGACTTCGATTACGACCCGGGCAGGGGCACAACGGCGCTCGACCCGATCGAGATCGCAGCCTATGGCCTGTCCGCGGACGGTCAGCTCAACATCTCGACCGCCGGCGATTCGCTGGCACTGTCGGGGAGAGCCGCTCTCGACGAGTTCTCGCCCCGCGAGTTGCTCGCGCGCTTCGGTCTGCCGATCCCTGCCAGCGGCGACCC
>DATCZB010000259.1:0-3098 GCA_036526155.1 Gammaproteobacteria bacterium | reverse complement strand
GGAGACTCGGCCGCTTGCAGGGACCGCATCGAGCGGAACCTCGCGAGGCTTCGACCCCGTGGCCAACAGCCCGTTCAGTCTCAGGGCATTGGCGACGACCATCAGAGAGCTCAGGGACATGCCTAGCGCAGCCATCCAGGGCATCAACACACCGAATGCCGCCAGCGGTATCACGGTCAGATTGTAGGCCGCGGCCCAGCTCAGGTTCTGACGAACGACTCGTCGTGTCTGCGCGGCAAGCGCAGGGAAGCGCGCCAGCGTTCTGAGGTCGTCACCCGTGAAGATGACATCTGCACTCGCCTGAGCCAGCTGGCTGCCGGCAACCATCGCAACCGAGACGTCCGCCTGCGCCAGAATCGGGGCGTCGTTGATCCCGTCACCAACGGCCGCAACGACTGCGCCTGAAGCCTGTCGCGCTTGCAGCAACTCGAGCTTGTCTGCGGGCATCAGGCCAGCGCGAAACTCTCGCACGCCGAGCTGCCTCGCGACGTCACCGACGGCTGCTTCGGAGTCACCGCTGACAAGAGCGACGTCGGCCGACGCGGCTAGCGAGCCTAATGCTTCGCGTGCGTAGGGCCGAACCCGGTCTGCGAGCACGATGCGGGCCAGAACCTGCCTGTCATCCGCCAGATAGACGCACTGCAGGGCATCAGAGGTGGCATCGTGTCCGACGTGTGCTGCCGAACCCAGCCGATACCTCATGCCGCCGACATTGCCGCTGACGCCGCGACCGGCTTCGAAGGTCACCGACTCGGCCGGCGCAGCATCCGCAAGCCCGCGTATGGCCCTGGCGATGGGGTGCTCGATACCTGCTTCGAGCGCCGCCGCGACTGCCAGGACCTGCTCTTCCGACGTTTCGGCCAGCAAATCGACGCGAACGACCCCGATCCGCCCTTCCGTCAGCGTGCCGGTCTTGTCGAACAGCCACGTGCTGACGTTACCAATGCGCTCGATGACTCGGGCCGAGCGACAAAGCAAACCGAACTGGGCGAAGCGACCGAGCGCCACGGCAAACGCCGTCGGCGCAGCCAGTGATAATGCGCACGGGCAGGTGACGACGAGCATGGCAAGAACGACGTCGAAAGCCCTGGCTGGGTCGAGCAGCGACCAGATTGCGCCAGTCACTGCCGTCATCGCCAGCACGGCGGCGACGAAGACCTGGGCCCAGCGGTCGGCCAGGCGCAGGAACTCGGGTCTCTCGGACATAGCGCGATGCAGCAGGTCACCCACCCGATCGATATAACCGTTATCCCCGGATTGGGTGACGCAAACCTCGATCGGCGCCTGACCCGCATTCAGGCTGCCGCCAAGCACGGGCTCTCCCGACTGGCGACGACGCGCCAGCGACTCGCCCGACAGCAGCGACTCGTCGAATGCCGCGGACTCCGACATGAGCCTGCCGTCCGCGGGAACCGTCTCGCCGGGAGGTACGACGACGACGTCGCCTGGCACCAGCTCGACCGTGCCGACCTGCTCGTCGCCGTCATCGCCGCGGCGAAGCGCCGATAACGGCCTGACCTGCGAGAGCGCCGCAACGAA
This sequence comes from Gammaproteobacteria bacterium, assembly GCA_036526155.1. Lineage (GTDB taxonomy): Bacteria > Pseudomonadota > Gammaproteobacteria > Steroidobacterales > Rariloculaceae > DATCZB01. The sequence goes on along the minus strand of DATCZB010000259.1, from coordinate 1,559 downwards.
TCCACCTGCCCGGTTGCGCGCGCGGGCCTCGAGAAAACGGCCGAGCGTCAGAAAGAACACGAACATGGTCGCGGAATCGAAGTAGACGTGCCCTTCACCGCGGAACGCATTGACCAGACTCGCTCCGAGTGCAACCAGGATCGCCAGGCTCACGGGAACGTCCATGCCGAGCCGGCCGCGGGCAAGGTCTGCGAGCGCGGCCCGAAAAATGGGCGCTCCCGAATAGAGCACGACCGGTGTCGCGACGAGCATGCTGGCGATGACGAAGAAGCTCGTAAAGCTTGCCTCCATCGCCTTGAATGCCCCGAGGTACAGGGCCGCGCTGAGAGTCATGACCTGGGCGAAGCCGAGACCGGCGACGGCCAACCGTTTGAGCTCGTCCCTCGCGGCTCTCGATTCGGCAGCCGAATTTCCCGTGGTGCCCGGTCGTGGCACGAACCCGAAGCGTTCCACGGCCTCGAGGATCCGACTGAGTCTCGCCTTCGACGGATCGAACACGACCCTCGCTTCGCGCGTCACGGGATTGATGCTGACGTCGTCTACGCCCTCGACCGACCTCAGTCCGCGATCGATGAGCCAGCTGCAGGCGGCGCAGTTGACGCCATCGACGAGAAATCTGAACTCGCTCGAGTTCGTGCTCAAGGACCTGGCGAGCCTGCGCTCGACCTCGGGTCGATCGCAGACCTGCCACGGCCTCGCTCCCTCATTGCGCTCGACCGGCTTGAGCGCCGGCATGCTTCTGAAATCGTAGAACCGCGACAGGCCTTCCGCCGAGATGAGCTCGGCGACGGCGCGACACCCCGGGCAACAAAAAGCCAGCATTTGCTCATTCGACCGAAGCGTGTAGTCGGCGCCGGGCGGAATCGTCTCGTGACAGTGGTAGCAACGCTCGAGTCGGTCGGTCATGCCGGCTCCGTTCTCAGACTCCGTCTGATTGCGGCCGCAGGACTACCCGGCCGGCGAGCCTGCGCGCGCCCGTCCCGAGGCGCCAGGTTCTATCCTCGGGCATGAGCTCCAGAAGATAGCGACCCGGAGCCAACTCGGCGTCGGCGACGAACCGCTCCCCGCGGCGCACCAGATTGAGATCGCGATCCGCCGACGGGTCCGTCGCATGCCGCAGCGCCAGCGTCAGAGCGCTCGGCAGCTCGCCCAAAGCCGGAGCCTCGAGCGTGACCTCGATTCGACCGGCGCCATTCTCGAAGCTGAGCTCGGCAGACAGATCGAGACGCCTGGCTTCGCGATCCCGCGCGAAGCGTTCACTCGTCAGCTCCTCGATTCGCGCGTAGTCTTCAACCACGAGCGCGCTCGGTGTCTGAGTGGCGAGATAAAGCATCGCGAGACCACCGGCCACCGCCAACGCGGGCGGCACCATCAGCAGCCACGGCCAGATTTCCCGATACCAGGGGCGTCTGGCTGCTTTGTCTTTCACCTGGGTCACGGCGCGATGAACCGGCTTGTTTGCGTGGTCGTCAGATCGGGCGCATCGATTGCCGTCAAAGTGAACTCCACATCATGCCCGCCGCTCGGAACGACTCCGTCCTCGACTTCTATACGGGCTG
>DATCZB010000258.1:0-7889 GCA_036526155.1 Gammaproteobacteria bacterium | reverse complement strand
CGGCGCCACAGTCCGGGCCGAGTTCGGCATAGTCACCGGCGCGAACGCGCTCGACCGCTCGCGGTCCACGGCGCCCGCATCCTCGCGCGACACCGTGCCGGCTGGTATGTCGGTGACGTCGCCGAGCATAAGGAATGCGGTGGCCCCGCGGGCGCGCGACATGCCGCCGCCGACGTGAGTGCCGTTGATCCGGCCAAAGCGGACGTAGTTATCGGTCAGAAACTCGCGCGTCGCGTAACAGTTTTCGGCCCAGGCACGAACCATCTCGCGCTCGTTGTAGCGGTACGGGTTCTGGCCGCGGTTGTCAGTGATCGACCAGTCGGTCAGATCGTCGAACAGCAGCTCGACATTGTCGTCGAGCTCTTCGGGGTCCTCGAGCACATTCGCCGTAACGAAGCCTTCCTTGTCGCTCTCGCCGCGCATGTCGCGCAGCTGCAGCGGATCGCCGCCACCCAGTGAGACAAAGGACCCGCTGTGAATCATGCGCCCGCCGACATCGAAGTTCTGGTCCACGACGAGCACGGACGCGCCGAGATCGCGGGCGCGTATGGCCGCGGTCAGGCCGGCACAGCCTCCGCCGGCGACGATGACGTCGACGTCGTAGTGCCACTCGAGCTCCCCGGCACCGGTCGAGGCGCCCTGCGCCCGCGCCGATTCACCGTCGAGCATGGCCGCCGCGCCGATTCCGGCTGCGGCGCCCGTCGCAACGAAATCACGTCGACTCAGACCTTCTTTCCCGACCGGATTCTGGTCCTTTCGCTTCTTCGGCATTTCGATCCCCCCAGACCGTCAGCTGCGCCATTCTGTGCCTATCGTGCAGGGGTTGCAACGCAACCCGCAACCCGGTCGCGGCAGATTCCTGCGCCCCCGACGGTCGCTACGAATTCAGAGCCGATTACCAGCCGCAGCCGTCACAGTCGACAGCTATGCCGTTTGTCTCGAGGACCTCGAAGATGAGATTGCGCCAGGTGTCGTCGGGAGACCAGACGCTATCCATGTCGGCCTTGGCGTCTGCCACGGCAACGCCTTCGTAGAGCACGCGATACAGAAACGCGAAGGCCGAAGCCCTGAAATTGACCTGGCAATGCAGCAATGTTTTCTGCTCCGGATCTCGCTGCATGACCGCGGCGAAACTTTCGAAGTCCGCAAGCGTCGGCGCACTCCACACAACAGGGATCTGAACGTAGTCCATACCGAGGTCCCGGACCAGCCGGTCTTCATTGGCAATGGCATTGCGATCATTCGAGAAGGCGATGTAGATGATTCGCTCGAAGCCCGCGTCGCGAACCTGCTCGAGCTGCGCCTCGGTTGGCTGACCGGCGCTGGCGAAGCGATCCGAGTACTGGCGAAAGTTAACGATGTCTTCGATCGACTGCGCTATTGCCAGTGGCGCGCTCAGCGCGAGCAAGGAGAAGACGATGCTGGCTTTGTTGTTCATTAGACCCTTCCGGTGTCGCGCCGCTTCCACGAGAAATCTCGCCCCCTACCGGGACGATCGGAAAGAACGCCGCAGCAAAGGCAAGTATAAAGCGCCCCGATGCTTTGCAGAATTCCCTGCTGTTTGTGTGCTCTGCATCGACCCATCGGAAAACCGCGCTTTACGCGCGCCTCGACTCGTCATAGGTTTACGTGAATGAAAATGGTCTTTCGTCAACTGCAGGATCTGTCGTCTTCGACTTACACCTACCTGCTCGGGGATCCTTCGAGCGGCGAGGCCGTGCTGATCGATCCGGTATTCGAGCAAGCGCAGCGCGATGCGGCGCTGGTCGGCGAGCTTGGCCTGACGCTGACGTATACGCTCGACACTCATCTGCATGCGGATCACATCACGGCGGCCTGGCGTTTGAAGTATCTGCTCGGCAGTCGCATCGCCATCTCGGCGGCAGCCGGCACGCAGGGTGCCGACAGGGAGTTGAACCCCGGTGACAAGATCGAGTTCGGCGAGCGCTCGCTCGAAGCCAGACCGACGCCGGGCCACACTGACGGCTGCATGAGTTTCGTGCTCGACGACCAGTCGATGGTGTTCACCGGGGATTGCCTGCTCATTCGTGGCGCCGGCCGAACCGACTTTCAGCAAGGCAGTGCAAAGACACTGTATCGCTCCGTCGTCGACCGGCTGTTCACGCTGCCCGATCACTGTCTGGTCTACCCGGCTCACGACTACCGCGGACTGACGGCCAGCAGCATCGGCGAAGAGAAGCGATTCAACCCGCGGCTCGGCGGCCAACGCAACGAGAGCGACTTCGAGGGATTCATGCGAAACTTGGGACTTGCACACCCCAATCGCATCGAAGAGGCGCTGCCGGCCAACGAGGTCTGCGGCCGCATTCCAGCCGCGGAGCTGCCAATGACCGACAACTGGGCGCCGCTGCGCCGGACGCACGCAGGCATCGACGAGGTCGATCCGGAATGGGTTGCCTCGCATCGTGGCGCGGCCACGATCGTCGATGTGCGAGAGCCGAGCGAGTTCGTCGGTCCTTACGGGCACATCGAGGACGCGACGCTGATACCGCTCGGGCAGCTGCTCAACGTGATCGAATCACTCGATCAGTCCAGGCCCGTGGTCGCGGTCTGCCGCTCGGGCGGACGGTCGGCCCAGGCCTGCATGCTGCTGCAGCGAGCCGGTCTCGAGCAGGTCGCAAACCTGACCGGAGGAATGATTCGCTGGCACGAGCTCGGGCTCCCCGTCGTCCACGAGCGCTGAGGTCCCGCCCATGAGATCACCGCTCTCGAGCCGCTGGCCGCATTCAACTATTTGCCGGCTGGTTGCCATTGCCTGGATCGTGACCGGTTACTCGCCACCTGTTATTGCGCAGCAGCCATCGGCCGCGGGAGGAGACCCGAACGCGGCGGCCGTCAGCGTCATGTTGCTGACCGGGCAATCGAGCATTTACCACGACTGGCGCCAGAGCAGCCGGATCATCGAACGCATTCTCGAGGATGCCGGCGGCTTCGAAGTGGACGTCGTGATGACGCCATCCCGGGGTGAGCCGATGACCGGTTTCGCACCGGCCTGGTCCGCGTACGACGTGGTCGTCATGGATTACGACGGCGACGACTGGCCCGAGCCGGCGCGGCAAAGCTTCGTCGAGTATGTCTCCTCCGGCGGTGGGCTCGTTCTCGTGCATGCGGCGGACAACGCGTTTCCGGACTGGCCCGAGTTTCAGGCAATGGCGGCCGTCGGCGGCTGGCGCGGCCGCGATGAGACGGCCGGACCGATGTTGCGCTGGCGCGAAGGGCGTCAGGTCGTCGAGACCGGATCCGGCACGGCGCAACACCCGCCCCAGCACGACTTCCGGATCCAAACGCGGTCTCCGGACCACCCCGTGATGCAGGGCCTGCCGGCCATGTGGATGCACGCGCACGACGAGCTCTACAGCCAGCTGCGCGGCCCGGCCCGCGACGTCACGATCCTCGCCACCGCCAGAGCCGAGCCGGCACTGCCGTATGCGACCGGCGAGGACGAGCCGATGCTGATGGCCATCCGCTTCGGCGAGGGTCGCGTCTTCCATACAACGCTGGGCCACGTCGGGCCGCGCGACGAGCTGCCGGTGGCGACAATGAGCTCGGTCGGCTTTATCGTCACGCTGCAGCGCGGAACCGAATGGGCCGCCACCGGCCGGGTCACTCAACCCGTACCGGACGATTTTCCCGGGCCCGACTCGCCGGTGTTGCGCGACTTGCGCTAGCGGTTCGGCGTCAGCTTGTAGAGTCGACCGTTACCACCCCGGCTACCGTCTTCGAGCGCCCAGATCGCGCCGTCCGGCCCCTGAGCCAGCCCACGAACCCGCATGCCCATATCGAAGTACTCGGCTTCCTCGGCACCGCCATTGCCGTCGAACTCGATCCGCCGGATAGATCTCGACGAAAGCCCGCCAATGAATGCGCTGCCCTGCCATGCGGGGAAAGCGTCGCCGTCGTAAAACAGCAGGCTCGACGGGGAGATCGACGGGACCCAGTAGACGGCCGGCGCGTTGAAATCGGGGCGCGTGTCGTGATCCGGGATGTGGCCGCCGCCGTAATTGACGCCGTCGGAGACGATCGGCCAGCCGTAGTTGGCGCCGCGCTCGACGCGATTGAGCTCGTCCCCGCCCTGGGGACCCATCTCCACGTTCCAGAGCTGGCCGGAGGCATCGAATGCCAGCCCCAGCGGATTGCGGTGCCCGAGCGACCAGATCTGCGCCGTCACGCCGCCTTCGTCGGCGAACGGGTTATCGGCCGGCACGGTCCCGTCGTAGTTCAGCCGGACGATCTTGCCGAGATTCTCCTGCATGTCCTGGGACGGCGTGCCCTGTTGCCGGTCGCCCGAGCTGATCCAGAGATAGCCATCGGCGAAGGCGATTCGCTGACCGAAATGACCGCGGCGCGGAATTTCCTCTGACTGCCGCCAGACGACCTCGAGATCCTGCAGCTCGCCTCCGTCACCATCGAGCCTAAGCGTCCCCCGCGCCACTGCGGCCTGCCCCGGTGGCTCGCTGTAGCTGAGATAGACGACGCTGTTGTCGGCGAAGTCGGGATGCAGCACGACGTCGCCGAACCCACCCTGGCCGGCGTACGCCACCTCGGGCACGCCGGAGATATCGCCGAGCGTGCCGTCCTCGACATCGAGCAATTTCAGGGCACCGGCCTTTTCGGTCACGAGCAGCCTGCCGTCCGGCAGAAACCTGAGCGCCCATGGTTCTTCGAAATCGGCAACCTCGGTCGCCGTGAAAGCCGCGCTTTGCGCGTTGAGGCTGCTGTCGCAAGCGACGCAGGCAGCAAAGCCCGCCACCGCCAGCAGCAGAAATCGATTCGAGTCAGGCATAACGTTCCCCTTTGTCGGTTTGTACCTCTGACTTGCGCGCGGAGCGACGGGTTCCGCGGAATCGTCGCGGCTTGTCACTACCCGTCTGATCGGGCCTAATACCGCCATCATGCCAGACCAAAGCATTAGGCAAGAAATCGCCGCCAGCAAGTTATTCTCGGGCCTCGCCGACGACGCCCTCGATTTTCTCGCCGATCACGCCGAGGAAAAGCGTCTGGACGAGGGCCAGGTCCTGTTTCATCACGGCGACCGGGCAACCCAGTTTTTTCTGATGCTCGATGGCCACCTGTCGCTGCAGATTCCGGCGATCGAGGGGCCGGTGCTCGAACTGCAGGATATCGGCCCGCGTCAGGTTGCAGGCTGGTCGTGGCTGATTCCGCCGAACCGCTGGCACTTCCAGGCTCGCGCCCGGACCGCGATCAGATACGTTGAATTCGACGGCGAAGCCATTCTTGCTCATTGCGAGGCTGAGCCGAGATTTGGTTACGAGCTGGTCAAACGCTTCTCGGCGTTGATGTCGGAACGACTCGACTTTGCTCGGCAGAAAATGATGGCCGAGTGGAAACCGATGGGCTTTGCCTGATCGCGATCCTCCAGCCGCGTTCTTGGCGCAACGGTTCCCGGGAGCGGCAGCGCTCCGCAACCCCTGAAGCTCCACTCGACTCAGGGGACGCGGAAGTCCACCAGCGACGGCGGCGTCACTGCAACCTCGTCAGGCACGGGCAACTGCGGGATCCACTCGTAGGGAATTCGATAGGCGCGGTAGACACCATTCGAGCGCCGCGCGCCAGAGAACACGGGATGCACGTATTCCCAGACGATGTCGCCCTCGGCCGTCACCTCGAACAACCGGCCGCCAGCCCCCTCGGTGATCAGCGTGTTGCCGTTCGGCAAACGCTGGGCGCCGCTGATGTTGGTGCTGAAGAAATTCGGGCCCGCATAGGACCAGACGAGCTCGAGCGTCCGCGGGTCGATCTCCACAACCCGGGATGTGGCTCGGGCATAAATTCCGCTGCCATTCAATGCGATAGGCGACGAACTTCCATAACCACTTGAACCGCCGTTATCGAAAATCATGATGTTCCCCGCCCCCGGCAGTCCGACCGGAATCATGTGCGCATGATGCTGGCCGATGATCTGCCGGATCCGCCTGAGCTCGGGTGTGGCGTCGAAGTCCGGACCGAGCTGCCAGACCACCTCGCCGTCGCGGTCGATGATGGCGACGATACTCGACTGGCGGCTGCTGATGATGACGTTGTCGGGCGCGAAGCGCTCGTCGCCGCGATCGAAGAATCGGTTCGGGCCGAGATAGGTCGCCGAGTTGATATGGAACCAGTCGAACGGACCGTTGCCGAACCCGGGCGCCGAGGCAATGGTCGCCAGGGCTGCGTCGCTGAAGCCGAACTTGTCGATGTGCTCGCCCGCGGTCCACTCCCAGACAATCTCGCCGTCCCAGGTCACCTCGATGATCCGGTCGTCGGTGAGCTCACGCTCGGCCGTCACATTGGGCTCGCGGTGGTAGGTATGCGTCAAGACGAGTGTCGTCGCGCCCTCGGCCGAAGGCGTGAATGCCGGCGAGTAGTAACCTGCGGGAAAGTCCGCACGCTGCCAGTCGTGGTGCTGCAGCAGAGCCCATGTTTCGCCGGCGTCGGTCTGGATTCGCTCATTGCGGTCGAATTCCCAGACCACGTTATCGGCAAAATCGCGCTGCTCGAGCCCGAGTGATTCCTGCCGTGGCGGGCGGGCACCTACGGCGGCAACGACATGGCCGCCCGGCAGAACACGCACCGGACCACCGGCGGAATTGATGAAGCCGTCCCAGGTCTTGACGACGTTGCCGTTCATGTCGATGACGACGGCGGTTTCACCCAGAGGCGAGAGCACGGTATAGCCGCTGAAGGCCTGCCCGGTATCGTAGATCGTCGTCCCCGTCGGATAGACCGACGGCGCAGCGAGCCCTGCCAACGCAACACAGCATCCGGCGACAACGCCTGCGGCCTGCCTGCGTATGCCCGGAGCTCGCCCCGGACAATGCGATCTCTGCAGCGAGGCCACGCGCAGAAGCTGACGTCTGTCGAGCATCGAATGATCCCCCTGTTGCCCCCCCCACGGATACGCCGAGTTTAGCGTCTGAAGAAAAAATTAAGAACAATCGTCAGCGCGATGCTCAAGAGGATCATCGAGGTGATCGGAATGAACACTCGGGTTCCGTCGCGCGTCAGGTTGATGTCGCCGGGCAGACGCCCGAACCAGTTGACGAGCCATGGCGCATACTGCAACGCCAGCCCGATGCCAACGATGAAGATTCCGACTGCGACGAGTACTTTTCCCAGCATTGAATGACCGAGGCTGCCACAAGACAGGATCGGCCTTCAATGATAGATTGCTGGCAGCATGGCTCGTTCGCTCAGGAGACAGACGATGCAGCAGAAATCGGATCTCGTCCTGGTTCTGGTCCTTGCCGTGACCGCGGCGCTCGCCTCCGTGACCTCGCTCGAGGCACAGGAAGAAAGTCAGGCAGAGACTGCCGTCGTCGATGAGCAGATGTGGGCCAGCGACACGACGGGTCCCGTCCCGTGGGCCGAAGCCGAGGAGTTTTGCGAAACGCTCGAGACGGAGGGATTCACCGACTGGCGCCTGCCCACGCTGTCAGAGCTCGAAGCGCTGCACGACCCGACGGCGACGGGCGGCATCCGGCTCCCGTTCGAGCTCGAGGATTGCTGCGCCTGGAGCTCGGTAAACCTCGTCGAGCTCGAGGCCGCGCTGAAGGGCAACCTGCCTGAGCCGGCTGGTCCTCCGGCAGGCTACTACTGGGGCTTTTTGTTCGACGGCGGCATCGCCTACTACAGCAACGGTGCCTTCCCGGACGGCCTCGCGCTCTGCGTTCGCGACCAGTAGCGCGCCGCGCTCGCGCCGCTGCTGACCCGACAGTTCGTCCCGTTTACCAGTAGCCGATCATTCGGCCGGCGCCGAGCGCCGTCGACCAGAAGACGAGAGATAAGGCGCCAGCGAAGGCGAGCATGCGTCGCTCGGGCCCTGCAGGCCTGTAGCTTGCTCGCTCCCGCCAGGCACGCAGTCTGCTGAC
>DATCZB010000257.1:0-8754 GCA_036526155.1 Gammaproteobacteria bacterium | reverse complement strand
AACAGCATCGAGTAATTGCCGTGCAGCACGCCGGGCCGGCCAGCGCCGAGCGTCGCCGAGTTATCGCCGAGGCTGGGACCGCGTCCGCCGGCCTCGACCCCAATCAGCGCGACGCCGGGGTCGCCGATGAATGCATGAAACAACCCAATGGCGTTCGACCCGCCGCCGACGCAGGCGATCGCGACATCCGGTAATCCGCAACGCTCGAGCATCTGTTGCCGGGCTTCGCGGCCGATCACCGCCTGCAGCTGGCGGACCAGGTAAGGGTATGGGTGCGGACCGATCGCGGATCCGATCAGGTAGTAGGTGCCGCCCGGGTCGCTGACCCAGTCGCGAATGGCCTCGTCGATCGCAGCGCGCAGGGTCTTGTCGCCCGACTGAACGGCGACGACCCTGGCGCCCAGCCGGCGCATGCGATCGACATTCGGGGCCTGGCGCTCGACGTCTACGGCGCCCATATAAACGATGCAGGGCAGGCCGACGCGGGCACAGGCGGCCGCCGACGCGACGCCGTGCTGACCTGCTCCGGTCTCGGCGACGATGCGCTTTGCGCCCAGAGCTTTCGCGAGCAGCGCCTGCCCGATTGCGTTATTGATCTTGTGGGCGCCCGTGTGCGCCAGGTCCTCGCGCTTGAGCCAGACTTCTGCGCCCCAGCGTTCAGCGAGATGAGGCGCCTCGGTCAGGGCCGTCGGCCGGCCGACCCAGCTGGTCAGCTGAGTATTGAGCTCACGCTGAAAATCTTCCCGCGGCAGGATGTCCCGGACGCCGTCGGCGAGCCGGGTTACGGCCGGCATCAGCGTTTCGGGCACGTATTGTCCGCCGTACGGGCCAAAGCGGCCGTGCTCGTCGGGCAGATCGCCAGCGATCAGCGCCTCGAGCAATCCCTGGCTATCGTTGGTCGTCTCGGTCATTTCTCTAGCTCCAGTTCCCTGACGCGGGCCACGAATTCTCTGATCTTGCCTGGGTCCTTCCGGCCACGCTCGTATTCGACCCCGCTCGACACGTCGACACCGAAAGGTCGCACGGCAGCGATCGCGTCGGCAATATTGTCGGCGTCGAGTCCGCCGGCCAGGATCAGCTCCGTGTGCCCGGCGATGCGTCTCGCTTCTTGCCAGTCGGCCGTCTTACCACTGCCGCTGACCCGCCCCTCGAACAGCAGGCGGGGCGGAAATTCCGTCAGGCCATCGGTCCCGGCTTCGCGAAAGACGGGTAACGGACGAGCCGGCCCCGCAGCGGGCAGCGAGTCGAAATCCTCGGCATCGGTCTGAATCCAGTCGGGTGCAAACGTCTCGATAACCTCGGTGTAGCGGTCCCGACTCGGATGGTGCATGACAGCCACCCGAATGGTTGCTGCCGACACGTCGCGACAAAGTTCGCGAGCCCGCTGCGGCGAGACTTCTCGCGCCGACTCGGCAAAAACGAAGCCGATGGCGTCGGCGCCCGCCGCGACAGCGGCGTCGACCGCCGTGGCATCGGTCAGGCCGCAGATCTTTACGAACACGCTGCAGCCTCCGCGGCGACGCGCCGGCCGGCAGCAACGAAACTCGCCACGGTATCCGTGACCTCGGCGTTGCGCATCAGCGCAGATCCGACCAGGGCCAGGCGATAACCGAGCCGGGCCACGGCTTCTATATCGGCAACAGCATCGATGCCGCTTTCGGCGACCGCAGGCACGTCGTCGCGAATCTGGTCGGCCAGTCCCGAAAACCGCTCGAAGTCGACCGCGAGCGTCTTGAGGTTGCGTGAATTGACGCCGATCAGGACCGGGGCACCCGCGGTGCCGAGATCCATTCGCGCCAGACGATCCAGATCATGGCTGTCGAAGGCTTCGAGCAGAACGAAAAGTTCCTGCTCGCGGGCGGCGGCAAACAGCTCATCGAGCTCTGCATCGGCCAACATCGCAACGATCAGCAGCACGCCGCTGGCACCATTAGCGCGTGCCTCGAGCACCTGATACGGATCGACGAGAAAGTCCTTGCGCATGACGGGGCAGGAAGCAGGCCGTAGCCTGGCAGCGGCGCTCTGGAGATGGGCGAGACTGCCTTTGAACTCGTCGGGCTCGGTCAGAACCGACACCGCCGCGGCCCCGCCGGCAACGTAGGCGTCGAGCTGCTGGCCGGGGTCGAAGGTCTCGCCCGCAAGCCCGCCGGCCGCAGGTGATCTGAGCTTGAGCTCTGCGATCAGGTCGAAGCCCCGCAGCTTGAGCGGCAGCGGCCTGGGCGCGCCCTTGGCGCGCTGCGCGAGGCTGCCGATCGACTCCTGCTGGCGTGCCGCCTGCGCGCGCCTGCGGCTGGATGCGGCCATGCGATCGAGGAAGCTATCCACGGTTGCGGCCCGTTCGGTCAGCCGGCATCCGGCCGGTCGTCTGCTGCGCTCTCGGCGGCCGTAAAGCTTGCGAGTGAGTCGAGCAATCTTGCGGCCGAGCCGTCGTCGATGGCGAGACGGGCCCGTTCTATCGCGAGCGCAAAGTCCGCTGCGGCGCCCGTGACCTCGAGCGCGAGCGCGGCCCCGGTGACGAGAGCGTCGCGATGAGCCGCGGTGTCCTCGCCCCTGAGTGCCTGGTCGAGTCGACTGGCGTTCTGCTCCGGCGTGCCGCCGAGCAGATCGGCTTCGGCGCAGCGGGCGATGCCGAAATCGGACGGGTCGCGGGTCTGCCGCTCGATATTCCCGGCAGCGACGTCGAAACAGACGAAGGGACCGATCGGCGTTGCCTCGTCCCAGCCCGCGGCACCGTGGACGACGAAGGCGCGCTTGATCGGCATTTCGGCGATCGCCTCGGCCATCAGCTGCGCCAGCTGTTCGCTTGCCGCGCCCAGGACGTGAAACGGGGGCTCTGCGGGATTCACGAGCGGCCCGAGCACGTTGAAAATGGTCCGCACGCCGAGGGCCTGCCGCACGGGTGCGATGTGCTTCATCGCCGGGTGATAGTGCGGCGCGAACAGGAACGTGAAACCGGTTTGCTCCAGGCATCGAGCGGCGGCGCTCTCATCGAGCGGCATCGGCAAGCCGAGCGATGCCAGCACGTCGGCGCTGCCTGACTGGCTCGATATCGATCGGTTTCCGTGCTTGACGACTTTGAGGCCAGCCGCGGCGGCAAGCAGGGCGCTGCCCGTCGAAAGGTTGAGGCTGCCCGACCCATCGCCACCCGTGCCGACGATATCGACGCACTCGAGGTCACGCGGAATGACGGGATGCCGGGCCAGCTCGCGCATGGCGACTGCGAAGCCACGAATCTCGGTCGCCGCTTCGCCCTTTATCCGGAGGGCCGTCAGCAGAGCGCCGGCGGCAGCCGGCTCGACCTCGCCGGAGGCCATCGACCGGAGCAGATCTGCCGCCTGGTCCTGCGTCAGGTCTTGTCCGGCAATCAGCTGCTCCAGAATCTCGCGTGTCATCGCCTGCCCCCAATCAGTTGCAGAAAGTTGTCCAGCAATTGCGGGCCGTCGGGTGTCAGCACGCTTTCCGGATGAAACTGAACGCCGACCACATTGAGCTCGGTGTGGCGTACCCCCATGACCTCGCCGTCCTCCGTCGTTGCGCAGACTATCAGTTGCCCGGGAATATGCTCTTGATTTGCAGCCAGCGAATGGTAACGGCCGGCTTCGAACGGATTCGGCATTCCGGAAAAGATCCCGGCACCGTCATGACTGACCAGCGACGTCTTGCCGTGCATGAGGCGTTTCGCGGCTACGATTTCGCCGCCGAAGTGCTGGACGATCGACTGATGTCCCAGGCATACACCAAGAACCGGAATTTCTCCGGCGAAAGCGCCGATCATCGCGAGCGAGAGTCCGGCGTTCTCGGGCCGGCCGGGACCTGGCGAAATAACCAGATGTGAAGGCGCGATCTGTCTGGCCGAGTCGACATCCGTTTCATCGTTGCGACGAACCTCGACCTCGGCCCCCAGCACGAGAAATGCCTGGACGAGGTTGTAGGTGAACGAATCGTAGTTGTCGATCAGCAGAATCCGCGCGTTCATAGCCCGTCCTCCGCGATTTCCAGCGCGCGTCGCAGAATCGCGCTCTTTGCCAGAACCTCTTCGTGCTCTCGCTGCGATACGCTGTCAGCCACTATGCCGGCTCCTGCCTGGAAGCTGTATTGGTCGCCATTGAAAACCAAAGTTCGAATCGTAATCGCCTGATCCATGTTGCCGTTCTTTGAAAAGTAACCGACGGTGCCGCCATAGAGATCGCGGGCGACGGGCTCCAGTTCGGAGATCAGCTCCATCGCTCTGACCTTGGGCGCGCCCACGAGCGTCCCCGCGGGGAACGTTGCGGCGAACAGGTCGAAAGCATCGCGGTCGTCGGCGAGCGTGCCCTTCACGCCACTGACTATGTGCATTACGTGGCTGTAGCGCTCGATGCGCCGATAGGGATCCACGTGAACCGAGCCGGATGCCGCGACCCGGCCGAGATCGTTGCGCGCCAGATCGACGAGCATGACATGCTCGGCGTTTTCTTTCGGATCGGCGAGCAGCTCGGTCTCGAGCGCCAGGTCGTGCTCGGCGCCGGTGCCGCGCGGACGCGTTCCCGCAATCGGGCGCAAAGAGGCCTGGCCATGATCGAGCTCGACCAGGGCTTCGGGCGATGAGCCGGCAATCCTGAGGTCCCCATGCTCGAAGAAATACATGTAGGGCGACGGGTTCAGCAGTCTGAGGCCGCGATAAACCTGAAACGCGTCGAGATCGGTCTTGCCGTTGAAGCAGACGGAAAGAACGATCTGATAGATGTCGCCGGCGCGAATGTAGTCCTTCGCCTTGTCGACGGCGTCGAGGAAATCGCCGTGCGCGAAGGTCGGCGCGGGCGGCGCGTGGCTTCCGGCGTTGATTGGCGTGACTCCGCCACGCAGCGCGCCTATGACCTGGGTCCGTAACGCCTGCCGTTCCTCTTCCGGCCCGGCGTGCAACAGCGCAACCCGGCGCGTCAGGTGGTCGAATACGAGCAGTGACCTCGGTGCGACATAAGCTGCCTGGGGCCGGTCGGGGTGAGCCGAAGGCTTATCCGGAATGCGCTCGAAGAAGCGGACGATGTCGTAGCCGGTTGCGCCAACGAGGCCGCCATTGAACGGGATCTCGTCAATCGAGGGCTTAAGCTCCGGGCAGCGGTCGAGAGTGCTGCGCATCAGCGCCTGCCAGGCTCCGGGTCCTTCGGGACGGTCGACGGTCTCGTCGTCGATCACGACGCGGTCGGCAAAGATCTCCAAAGACAATGCCTGCCCCAGGCCGACGAACGAATATCTTGCGAGGCGCTCCCCGCTTTCCACGCTCTCGAGCAGAAAGCGGGGCTCGAACGGCCTGAGCTTCAGGTATGCCGATACGGGTGTATCGAGATCTGCAGCGATGTCGAAAGGAGCCTCCATAGGGGCCTCGGTTCCAATTTCAAAGACACAAAAAAACCCACCTCCGGTTCCGCGGAGATGGGTTTGCTCAAAATCTTAAAGACGAATACTACGGTCTTTTCAGGCGCGCCTAACCCATTCCGCTGGCGGTCGTCGCCACCATCGGCTGGTCGAACTCCATTGACGCACCTTGATTTTCATAGCGCGGAAGTATGTGGGCCGCCGTAGCCGAGGTCAAGCACGCCGGCCTCTCAGCCCGAGAGCGGATAGAGAAAAGGCAGCAGGATCGAGAACCCGAGCCACATGACCAGGGTCAGCGGCACGCCCGCCCGGACGAAGTCCGAGAATTTGTAGCCGCCCGCGGTCAGAACGAGCAGGTTGGTCTGGTAGCCGAACGGTGTAGCGAAGCTCATGTTCGCCCCGAAGATGACTGCGAGCACGAACGCGTCAGCCGGCACACCGAGCTCATTCGCGACCTGAATTGCAATCGGGGTCCCGATGACACCAGCTGCATTGTTCGATACCACGTTGGTCAGGACTGCCATGACCAGCATCAGGCAACTCAGAACGATGGGCGGCGGTAGCACTTGCACGGCACCGACGAAACCGCGCGCAATGAGAATGTCGCCCCCCGTTTCCGTCAGAGCAATACCGAGCGCCAGGCTCGTGACGATGATCATGATGACGGGGATCGACAGGGCGCTCACTGCATCGCGGACCGTAAGGCACCGGGTCGTGAGCATTGCGCCGACGCCGAGCAAAGCGCTGACCAGAATCGGGAGCAGGCCTGAAGCGGCGGCGAGGACGACCAGAGCCGTGATCATGAAGGCCCGATCCGATCTGTGCGTTCGCGGAAGGTCCATGGTCCCGTCGAGGACCAGAGCATTGCCGCTGCGCTTGAGCTCCTCGAGGTTTTTCTGATTGCCCTGCACGAGGATGATGTCGCCGGCGCGAAGCGGCACCAGCCCGATATGGCTCGTGATCTCCTCGTGCGCTGCGGATCGCGCGCGGTGCAGAGCCAGTGGCAGGAGCCCCGTTCGCTGCGCGAATCGCGTCGAGGTCAGCGTGGCCCGGTGCAGCATGGCACCGCGAGTGACGACGATCTCGGCCAGGTGCTCCTGATCGGCCAGCGCATCGGTCAGCCTCAGCACCCCGGTTGCGCCGAACTCGTCATGCAGGGTCGCGCCGATCTGCTGCTCGAATTCCTTGAGCCGCTCGGGCGTGTCGCGAACGACGAGCTGATCGCCGGCCAGCAGGATGACCGATGGCAACTTGGTCACGACGAGCCCCTTGCCGCGCTGGATTCGGTCCACGCGCATGCGGTTATCGGTCAGAGCCAGGCATTCGGCAAACGTCATGCCGCAACAAAGGCTATCGTCGTTGACGTGAAAGACGGCGTTGTAGACCCGTGGTGAGGTGTCGGACATCGGCGGCTGCCGAACCGGCAGCAAGCGCGGGGCGACCAGCCAGAGATAGATGATTCCGATGCTGCCCACCATGAGCACCGGAAGGCTGAACGTGAACATGTTGAATTCGGGCAGGCCCTGCTCCTCGGCGATCGAGACGACCAGCAGGTTCGTCGACGATCCGATTGTCGTCGCCATGCCGCCGAGAATTGTCGAGAAGCCGACCGGCATGAGTATGGAGGACGGTGCGAGCCGGTTCTTGACGGCGACGCCGACGAGCATTGGCAACAGCATCACGACGACCGGCGTGTTGTTGATGAATGCGCTCAGAATTGCGCTGAGCAACATTGTCGCGAGGCTTGCCATTCGCGGTCGGACCGTCCATGCACGCGCGAGCCAGATGGCAAGCGGCTGCAGCGCGCCCGTGGTTTCCATCCCCTTGCCGAGAACCATCAGCAGACAGACGGTTATCAGCGCCTGATTGCTGAATCCGGAGAGCAGACGTTCTGATGACAGCTCGTCT
Source organism: Gammaproteobacteria bacterium (assembly GCA_036526155.1). GTDB lineage: Bacteria > Pseudomonadota > Gammaproteobacteria > Steroidobacterales > Rariloculaceae > DATCZB01. The sequence continues at coordinate 1,491 of DATCZB010000257.1, read as the reverse complement.
CCCGGCGGGCCGTAGGGCGCGATCTCGAACACGACCACGAGCAGTATCAGGATTGCCAGGCCCGATGCTTCCAGCGGCAAACGGTCGCGCGTGAACAGATACAGCGCGAATACGGTTACCAGCAGAACGAAAAGTGTGTGCGGAAATAGCGGCACGATCGGTCGGCCTCGGCAGATGCGTCGGAGTCTAATAACATGCTCGCCAGGCAATCACCAAAAAAGATTGGCGATATTCAGCACACGAGCGACATAAAGGCGGGATCGGACGGCGCATACAGTGCCGGAAACATGGTGCACCTGTTCGACTACAGTCGCCGCGCCATCGTGCTCGTGTGGACGACGCATCGTGGTCTGACGATCGGGCTTGGCGGGCTGACGGTGCTGGCTGGTGCCTTGCCGGCGGGTATCGCCTACGTCGGGCAGTTGATCGTAGATACGGTCGTGGCTCTTATTGCACAGAACCAGGCCGGGTCCGAAGTCGACTATGCGCCGGCACTCTGGCTGGTCGCCATCGAAGGCGTGCTCGTTGCCCTGCTGGCGGCGGCCCAGCGCGGAATCGGGTTTTGCCAGTCGCTGCTTCGTGTGCTGTTGAGCCAGCGTGTTCACGAGATGATTCTCGACAAGGCGATGACGCTGAGCCTGGCTCAATTCGAGGACTCGGAGTTTTACGACAAGCTCAATCGCGCGCGTCAGGAGGCGTCGACGAGGCCGCTGAGCCTGGTCAACCGCACGTTCGCTTTCATTCAGAACGGCATCGTGCTGATTGGCTACGCGGGTCTGCTGATCCAGTTTTCGGTGTTTGCCGTCGTCATACTCGTGCTGGCAGGCCTGCCTTCCTTCTTCGCCGAGGCAAAGTTCTCGGGCGAGAGGTTTCGCGTCTTTCAGTGGCGCTCGCCGCTGCGGCGAATGCTGCTTTATCTCGAGATCGTTCTGGCTCGCGAAGATCACGCCAAGGAGGTCAAGCTCTTCAACCTCGGGCCGAGCCTCATGCGGCGCTACAAGGGCATCTTCGAGGAGCTGTACCAGGAAGAGAAACACCTCACCATTCGTCGTGACAGCTGGGGCTTCGCGCTCGGCCTGCTTGCCAGCATCGCGTTCTATGGCGCCTATGTCTGGGTTGCGCTGGCAACGATAGCGGGCACGATCACGCTGGGTCAGATGACGATGTACCTGCTGGTCTTCAAGCAGGGGCAGGCTGCGGTCTCGGCAATGCTGAGCTCGATCGGTGGCATGTATGAGGACAACCTGTATCTCTCGAACCTGTATGGCTTCATGGAAGAACCCGTGCTCGCGGGCGCCGGAGACAGAGTGGCAGGAGTCGATCCGGAGCAGGGCGTCGTGTTCGACAACGTGAGCTTCACGTATACCGGTGCCACTGAGCCTGCGATCAGTGACCTTTCGCTGACGATCAGACCTGGCGAAACGCTGGCGCTCGTGGGGCATAACGGTTCCGGCAAGACCACGCTGGTCAAGCTCCTGGCCGGCCTCTATC
>DATCZB010000256.1:0-3605 GCA_036526155.1 Gammaproteobacteria bacterium | reverse complement strand
AAAAAGTAAGCAGATTGAGCAAGAGAGTAAATTAATGAGCCATATTGAAATCACCAAGAAGATAGTGAATTTCGCTGTCGATCAAGGCGACGGCAAGGCGACGGCACCGAAGATTGAAGATCTCAAGGCCGAAGGCAATGTCATTCGTATGCACGAGAAGCTCGAGCGTCCGGAGATGCTCATCGGCTCGACGTACAAGGTCAAGACGCCGGTGTCCGACCATGCGATGTACGTGACGATCAACGACATCGTGCTCAACGAAGGCACGCCCCACGAGCAACGCAGACCGTTCGAGATTTTCATCAACTCCAAGAATCTCGATCACTACCAGTGGATCGTCGCGCTGACCCGGATCATGTCCGCGGTGTTTCGCAAGGGTGGTGACGTGACGTTTCTCGTCGACGAGCTCAAGGCGGTTTTCGACCCGCGTGGCGGCTACTGGCAGCCGGGCGGCAAGTTCATGCCGTCGATCATCGCCGAGCTCGGGCACATCGTCGAAAAGCATCTGACCGAGATCGGCTTGCTCAAGGACGTCGGCCCCGACGCGCAGCAGCAGGAATTTATCGACGCCAAGCGGGCGGAATTCGATGCGCAGGGCAGGCAGAAGGATGCGTTCGCCGAGCCCAGTTTTCCGGAGGGCGCACAGCTTTGCAGCAAGTGCAACACAGCGGCAACCGTCATGCTCGATGGCTGCATGACATGTCTGAATTGCGGGTACTCCAAGTGTGGCTGAACTGATCTGAATTCGGCGCCGATCGGGCACTCGGCGCCAATCGATCCGCCGTTGGTCCGCCTCTCGAATTCGTTCGGGGGCGGGCCTTTTTTTTGTCCGTGCGGGTACAATCCGCGAGGTCCGAAGCCGCTACCGCAGTAAACCGAAGGTGAGCCTGAGCGTTCCCGATTATTCCTCCACGCGCATTCTCGTCGCCGGCGACGCGATGCTCGACGAGTACTGGTTTGGCGACACGGCGAGGATCTCGCCCGAAGCGCCCGTCCCCGTCGTGCATGCGGCTTCGCGCGAGCAGCGGGCCGGCGGTGCCGCCAACGTCGCCGTCAACCTGGCAGCTTTAGGGGCGCAGACCCGCTTTGTCGGGGCGGTCGGCGACGATGCCGCGGGAGCGACGCTGGCCGAGTTGCTGCGGCGTGAAGGCGTTGAGCCAAAGCTTCTCCAGTACCCGTCGGTACCCACGATCCACAAGCTGCGTGTGCTGGCGCGCAACCAGCAGCTCATTCGTCTCGATGCGGAGCGCGATCTCAGGGAAGTCGCCGCCGACGTCAATCGCGCCGTCAGCGAGCAGGCCGAGCCCGGTCAATTCGTCGTCTTGTCGGATTACGGCAAGGGCACGCTGGCGTCCGTCGAAGGGCTGATCGATAGTCTCGGGTCGAAGGCCTGCAAGGTCCTGATCGACCCCAAAGGCCGCGATTTCGGCCGGTATCGCCACGCCTTTTGTCTGACGCCGAATCAATCCGAGTTTGCTGCCGTCGCCGGATCATGGAGCAGCGAGGCGGAATTTATCGACAAAGCGACCGCACTTCGCAGTGAGCTCGACCTCGAATATCTGCTCGTGACGCGCAGCGAGCGCGGCATGACGCTGGTTGGCCGGGACATCGAGCCCATCAGTCTCGCCGCCGAGGCACGCGAGGTGTTCGACGTCACGGGTGCCGGTGATACCGTCATCGCGACGCTGGCGGCGTCGTTTGCCGCCGGCTGCGACAGTGCCAGCGCCGCTGCCCTGGCCAATCTGGCGGCCAGCCTCGTCGTGGCGCGCATCGGCGTCTCGCGAGTGACGCCGTCAGAGCTCAAGACGGCATTGCACCGCCGCGGCTTCGGTGGCCGCGGCCTGGTTTCTGCTGAAGAGCTGACGGGGATCCTCGAGGAAGCCCGTCAGCGGGGCAGTCGTATCGTCATGACCAACGGCTGTTTCGACATCCTGCACGCCGGTCATGTCAGTTATCTCGAAGAGGCCAGGTCGCTCGGGGATCAGCTCGTCGTGGCGGTCAATGATGACGCCTCGGTATCCCGGCTCAAGGGACCGGAACGGCCGATCACGCCACTCGAGGACCGAATGGCCGTGCTTTCGGGGCTCGCGGCCGTGGACTGGGTGATTCCATTCAGCGAGGACACGCCGGCCGCGCTGATCGAGCGCCTGCGGCCCGACGTTCTGGTCAAGGGTGGCGACTGGCGCGTCGATCAGATTGCCGGTGCCGACTCGGTGCTGGCCCGTGGCGGCGAAGTGAGGGTCCTCGAGTTCAAGCCCGGCCGGTCAACGACCGGCCTGATCGAGGCGATCCGCTCCGGTCAGGCCTGAAGCGGCGTTCTATCCGCAGACTCGCTACTCGAGCCAGCCGTCGATCTCGGCCAGGTCGTCCTGGGTCAGGCTTCCGGATGCCTGCTTGAGCCTGAGAACGTTCAGCAGATACTCGTATCGGGCCTGCGCATACGTTGTTTCGGCTCGCCGCACGTTGTTTTGCGCATTGACGACATCGACGACCGTGCGCTGACCGACCTCTTCGCCGGCCTGGGTTGCCAGCAACGCCGTCTGTGACGATTCCAGCGCCTGGCGCAGCGCGTCGACCCGTGATATTTCGGAAATCACGCCGAGGTAGGCGTCGCGAGTCTGCCGCTCAGTCTGCCGGGCAACGCGTTCGAGCGTTTCTATGGCGGCGCGGTGGCGGTAGACAGACTGCTGGATTCGCGATCGATTGATCCCGCCCGTGAACACGGGCATCTGGAAACTGAGCGCCCAGCGCAATGAGTCTGCATCTTGCACCCGACCAAAATTGTCGCTTGATGTCGTACCGAGGTTTCCGGAGAGACTCACAGTCGGCAGGCGTGCGGCGCGCTGCTTGTCAATCTCGTCCTGGGCAATATCAGCGCCAATTCGGCTCGAGATCAGGGCCAGGTTCTGCTCCTCGGCGGCGGCCACCCACTCATCGACATTGAATGGCTCCGGATTGACAAGGGGGAGGTTCTCCCCGGGTGAGCGCAGGTCCGTCACTTCGTCGCCGATGATTTCCCGCAGGAACTCGTGCGACGTGGCGAGCGCGCGCTCGGCTGCAATGACATTAGCCACGGACTGATCGTAGCCGGCGCGCGCCTCCTGTACATCGGTGATCGCGATCAGCCCCACGTCGAAGCGCCGCTGCGCCTGCTCGAGCTGCTGGGAAAGTGACTCACGCGCAGCAATCTCCGCGGCCAATGTGTCCTCGGCAGCGAGCACATTGAAATAGGCGTCAGCAACGCGCAGCAGCAGCTCCTGGCGGGCCGCGGCGAGATCCGTTTCGGCCTGTGCCACGGTCTTCTCCGCCTGACGCAGATTGCGCAGGTTGGCAAAATTGAGCAGAGGTTGCGAGAGCCTCAAATTGAGCGAATCGCTCGAGCCGCGCGAATTGATCGTCGTTATTTCGACTGGATCGCCAAGATCGATAGGCCCGATACCGAAGGGGCCGGTCGTTTCGCTGCGCGAACCGTCCAACCCGCTCTCCAGAGTTAGGCTGGGCAACAGCGCGCTGCGTGCCTGCGGCCGGGCTTCTGCTGAGGCCAGGTATGTCGCTTCCGCCTCCCGCAGGACGGGGTCGCTGTCGAGCGCTCGCAGATAGATCTC
>DATCZB010000255.1:0-8374 GCA_036526155.1 Gammaproteobacteria bacterium | reverse complement strand
TCCCTGTGCCGACGTAGACGAGGTCGAGCGCGGGATCGTAGGTCCCCGTCATCCACATCTGCCCGCCGGTCGCACCACCGCTGATCGAGCCCGGGGTGCCGAGCGGCGGCGTGCTGTAGAACGTCCACCGCAACTCCCCCGACTCGGCGTCGAACGACTTCAGAATCCCCGGCAGGTTGTCGAAGTCGCCCGACACGCCGACCAGCAGTTGGTCGCCGACGACGAGCGGCGCATTGGTCGACCAGTAGCCGCGGTCGGAGTCCGCAATCTCGACGTTCCAGTTCAGGCTGCCGTCGCGGGCATCGAGCGACAGCAGGTGCGCGTCGGGCGTCGTCAGAAAGACGGAATCCCCATGCAGGGCGACGCCGCGATGACCGATTCGGAATCCGGCGTTCTGCGGGTAGCGGTAGCGCCAGATCTGCCGGCCGGTCCGCGCGTCGAGCGCCCAGAGGTTATCGGGCGCCGAGAGGTACAGCACGCCATCATGCACGATCGGCGTTGCCTTGACCGTCTGCGCCGGGCTGGTCTGAAACACCCAGGCCAGGCCGAGCGTATGCACGTTGTCCTGGGTGATCGCGGTCAGCGGGCTGTGCCGGTTCCCGGAGTAGTCACCGTGGTAGGTGGGCCACGAATCCGTTGGCTTCGCGAGCAGCTCGGACGGATCGAAACCGTCACCTTCCTGCGCCTGCGCCAGCGCCAGCGGCACGAGCGTGAGCACAGCAGCCGCTGCGACTACCCCAAGGGCAGCTTTCGTGCACTTCACTGGAATGCCCTCCGCCACCTAACGCAGCGTGTGCAGGTAAGTGAGCACATCGTGCATTTCCTCATCGCTGTAGCCTGCCAGCAAGTCGAGATGGCCTTGCAGCGGGTTTTCGACCTCGAAGGCGATGTCGCCGGTGGCAAATGACCGGTAGCGGCCTTCGGCATCCACCAGCGCCAGCGAAAACTCGTCCTGATACTCGAGCCGCCCGGCGTGGCGGTCGCCGTCTGTCGTCGTCACCATGACACTTGGTGCGGCTCGGCTATCGGCGCCGCGCCCCGGGCGTGGATACAGCATGCGCTGCATCAGTGCCAGGCCTTCGACTCGCGAAGCGATGCCGGCCAGATCGCCGCTGGCCGAGTGGCACTCGACGCAGTTGCGCTCGAAGTAACGTCGACCGGCGCGAACGTCGCCGCTCAGAACGTCCGCAGTAGCGACGGCACGACGGCCACCCTCTGCGCTCGCGGCACGAGCCTTCTGGTCGTGCACGAAGGCGACCATGGCAGCGAGATCGGCATCGCTCAGAGCGGGAAAAGCGGGCATCGGGACCGCGGCGTCGAGCCTGCCGCTGCGCACGACCGGGCCGATCAGGTCGCCGCGGACATCGCGCGCCACGAGCTCGGACCGGGTCAGATCCGGGCCGCCGGAAGCCCCGGCCGTATCGAGCCCATGACAGAAGCCGCACTGCGAGGCAAAGGCTGGACGGCCTGCGGCGATGAGCTCCTCGGAATACTCCTGGGCGACGAGGGTCTGAGGCACGGGTGCGGCCGCCGGGCTCCCGGAAGGGCGCCCGGGCGCTTGCGCCTGGACCGCCGCAGCAATGCTGAGAGCGAGTGCGACGAACGCAACGAATCGAGTCACGAGCCCCCTGCTTTGGTTCTTGTCGTTATGCAACTGGAGGCTAGGACCGGAATCGAACCGGTGTACACGGCTTTGCAGGCCGCTGCATCACCACTCTGCCACCTAGCCACAGCTGACGATGTCGCCCCGGACATCGCGGGGAGAATTTACCACACGGCGGCGTTTCAAGCCGTTGCGTAGTAGCCGGTCAGCTGATAACCGATCAGCAAGAAACCGGAACACATGATCGCGACGTTGGTCACGCTCGCGAAGCGGAAGAATTGCCCGCTGGCGCGAAACGCATTCAGGGCCAGCAGAATCACGCCGAGCGCCAGGAATTGCCCGATCTCGACACCGACGTTGAAGGAAATCATGTTGGTGACGAGCCCGTCGTCGGAAATCTCGAGATCCTGCAACTTGGTCGCGAGGCCAAACCCGTGAAACAGCCCGAACACGAGCACCGCGACGCGCGTGTCGGGGTTGACGCCAAGCCGCGCAAAACCACCGAGATTCTCGAACGCCTTGTAGGCGACCGACAGCCCGATGATCGCGTCGACGATATAGGCGTTGACGTGCAGGCCGCCAAGCACGCCGACGAGCAGCGTGATGCTGTGTCCCACGGCGAACAGCGAGACGTACAAGGCGACGTCGCGCAGCCGGTACAGAAAGAACATGACGCCGGCAAGGAACAGCAGATGGTCGTACCCTGTGACCATGTGCTTGGCGCCGAGATAGATGTACGGAGCAATCAGGGGGCCGCTGGAATTCAGCATGAAAGCAGCATCGTCGCCCTCGACGCCGTGGCCGAAGGCCGCTCCGGCAAGAAGCAGGCCCAGAGCGCCGCTAATGCCCGCGATGGCACGCTTCAAATCGATCTGCATTGACCCCCCCCTGACCCTTGAACATTTCCGACCATGCCGCAGCGCGAATATTGTATCCTAAGAACATCTTGACGTTACCCGGTCCGCACGCTAGCGTGGGCGGCTGGGGAATATAAGCAGAATGAGAATGGACTTGAAGAAACTGGGGATTGCCCTTCTAGCCCTTAGCCCGGCCTTGAGTTTTGCTCAGGACGCCGATTCGGATGCTGTTGCCGAGTACGAGACGCTGCTGCGCGATATCCGCGGGCTCGAAGCGTATAACGCCCTGCTCCAGCGCCAGATCCAGACCCAGCAGCAGGATCTCGTGGATCTGCAGGGCGCCATCACTCAGGTGCCAGATCTCGAGCGGCAGTTGCCGCCGCTGCTGATCAATATGGTCGACGGGCTGGATGAGTTCGTCGAGCGCGATCTGCCATTTCTGCAGCAGGAGCGCGCCGACAGAATCGCGAACCTCAAGCTCCTGATTGAAAACCCCGACGTTTCCGACTCCCAGAAACTGCGCCGCGTTCTTGAAGCCTGGTCGATCGAGGTCGAGTACGGCAGCGCGTTCATGACCGAGCAGGGTCAGGTCAACATCGACGGCGCCGATAGAGCTGTCGACTTTGTCATCATGGGCCGCGTGGGTCTTCTGTTCCAGACTGCGGATGATGATGCGCTCACCGGCGCCTGGGATCACGAGAACAACGAGTGGATCCCACTCGGCAGCGAGCACCGTAACCCGGTGCGTCAGGCAATCCGCATGGCGCGCAACCAGATTGCGCCGGATCTGCTGTTGCTGCCGATCTCGCCCGCGCAGCCTTAAGCTTCAGCCGCCAGCCCCAGTATTTGCCGCGCCTCACCCGGCGTCGCGACCGGCCGTCCGTATTCTGCGCTGAGCTCGGCCACTCGCGTCACGAGCTCGGCATTCGAAGCTGCCAGCCGGGTCTTGTCCCAGCGGATGTTGTCCTCCAGCCCGGTCCGACAGTGCCCGCCCATTTCCAGGCACCAGCGGTTGATCTCGAGCTGGTAACGACCGATTCCGGCGGCCACCCAGGTCGCGTCGGGCATTAGCTTCCCGAGCTCGGCGACACCGAACTCGAGAATCTCGCGTCGTGCCGGCAGCGCGTGTTTGACGCCCAGCACGAATTGCACGTGCAGCGGCGCTCGCAGCAAGCCCGCCTCCGCATAATCGATCGCGTTATAGAGCATCGCCAGGTCGAATACCTCGATCTCGGGCTTGATCCGGTGTTCCAGCATCGACCGCGCCAGGTCCTCGATGAGCTCCGGCGAGTTCTCGTAGATGCGGGTCGGAAAGTTACAGGAGCCTGTGGCGAGCGACGCCATCTCGGGTCTCAGGTGCAACATGCTCCCGCGCTCGGCGCCGACGCCCGAACGTCCTCCCGTTGAAAACTGCACGATAATGTCCGGGCAACGCGCGCGGATTGCGGCATGAAACTCGGCAAACCGGCCCGGATCAGAGGTTGGAGTCTGGTCGTCGTTGCGCACGTGGACGTGGACCACGGAAGCGCCGGCAGCATGCGCCTCGGCTGTCGACTCGACCTGCTCTTCGATCGTCGTCGGCACCGCCGGGTTGTTTTCCTTGCGCGGGACCGATCCCGTGATGGCGACGGTAATGATGCAGGGGGTTACTTGGCTACGCATGCGGGGCTCTTCTCAATCATGAACGGCTCGTCAGGAGCTTAGCAGAAGGCTTGTTCTCATAAATATTCTTAAAAACATCATATAAGTTATTAACTTTAAATCGTTAATTGACTTCATAACAAAGCCAGATCGAGGGCCCGGACCGAGAACAGAACGGCGAAAGCCGCGAGCGCCAGAATGCCGGCGACGGCGACCACGTAGGCGGCCAGAACCAGTCGCTTACTGAGCCTGCGGCCGAACCCGTCCTCGGGCCCGATTGCCGGCGGCCGGCGAGTCAGCGTGTAGCCGATGCCCAGCGCCAAAGCGGACCACAAGCCGAGCGACAACGGCAGCAATGCCCGGGCGCTCGCTGCGCTCGAGTCGACAACGGACACGACGAACCACGCGCCGGCGATGACGCAGACGCCAAGCAGAAACCGCCGGAGCCGAAACAGAAAAGTCGCCAACGCAGCGACGGCATCGAGAGTGACGAGCCTGGAACGTTCCATTACCATGCGGCGTCAGAATGACACCAATATCTCGAGGGGGCTAGCATGGGCAGGCTGACGCGCCGCGTCGTGGCAGGTTTCTTTGCGCTTGCGATCGCAACGCTTGCAGTTCAGGTTTCAGCCCAGCAGCGGGAGCGCCCGGAGCGCATCAATGACCACCCGAACCTGAATGGTATCTGGCAGGCCATGGGTTCGGCACACTGGAACCTGGAAGCCCATTCGGCCGAGGCCCTCGACGATTTCTGGCAGCTTGGCTCGCTGGCCTCCATCCCGGCCGGCCGCAGCGTTGTCGTCGGCGGCACGATCCCCTACCTGCCCGAGGGGCTGGCCAAGCGCGACGAGAACCGCGCCGGCTGGCCGAAGTCCGATCCCGAGGCCGCGTGCTATCTGCCCGGAATTCCGCGGGCCACCTACATGCCCTACCCGTTCGAGATCGTGCAGGGAGATGGCGACATCTTCGTCGCCTACGCCTATGCCAGCGCGAACCGAACCATCCATATCGAGAGTCCGCGGGCTTATGAGGAAATTCCCGTCGACACCTGGATGGGCTGGTCGAACGGACGCTGGGACGGCGAAACGCTCGTTGTCGAAACGCTGGCCCAGGATGACCGCACCTGGCTCGACCGCGCCGGCAATCACCACAGCTACATGATGGTCGTCACCGAGCGGTTCACACTCGTGACTCCGGACCATATTCAATACGAGGCGACGATCGACGATCCGCTCGTGTACTCCGAGCCCTGGACGATCCGGTTGCCGTTATACCGCGATGTCTCGGAAAACGCCGAGCTGCTCGATTTCAAGTGCGTCGAGTTTTCCGAGAATCTGCTCTATGGCGAATTCTTGTTGAACCCCCCGGACTAGGCCGAACCAGACGGCGTCGGATGGTCGCGTGATACCATCGATCAATCCGATCAGCCGCGAGACATCATGGAGACTGGACTGATGCGAAGCCTGACACTTTCAATCATCTCCGGCGCAGCCCTGGCGGCTGTTGCGGCGCTGCCGGCGCTGGCTCATCACTCCTTTGCAGCCGAGTTCGACATCAACCGGCCGATCCGGCTCGAGGGTGTCGTCTCGCGCATGGAATTCAGCAATCCACACTCGTGGCTGCATATCACGGTGACGACCGACGCCGGTGACGTGCAGGAATGGAAGGTCGAGGGCGGCGCCCCGAATGCGTTGATCCGCCGGGGCTGGAACCGCAATTCCATCCTGCCCGGCACTCGCGTCTGCGTCGAGGGCTTCCAGGCGCGTGACGGCTCGTTCCGGGCCAATGGCCGCGAGGTCCTGCTCGACGACGGCTCGAACCTGTTCATGGGCTCGACGGGCATCGGCGCCCCGCCCGTCGCCGAGGCCGGTGGCGGCACCGGCTCCGGCACCTGCCAGGCTGCCGGCCGCGACTAACACCTGAATTCAATATCGGGGTCAGAGCCCTTCTCGAAAAAGGGGTCAGACCCCTTTTCCGGAAAAAGGGGTCTGACCCCGTTTTTTGCTGCCAACGTTTTTGGAGCTGTTCGAACACGCTACAATGATCGGCAGGTGCGCCAGGAGGGCCTGCCCCAAACGTGCGCAAGGACAGCAGCGAGTAGTTCGACCCCAAGATCGAACCCCAGGAGATACACCACATGCCACTCGTCAACATCAGACCGGTTCTCGCCGAGGCCAAAGCACAGGGCTTTGCAGTAGCCGCGTTCAATCCGGTCGACTATGCGTCGATGAAGGCCATGGTTGCAGCGGCCGAAGAGGTCAATGCGCCCGTGATCATCCAGACGTCGGCCAAGACCATCGATTACTACAGCCACGAGGCGCTGTATGGGTGGATGCAGGAAATCGCCGGCGATTCACCGGTGCCGGTTGTGCTGCATCTCGACCACGGTAAAGACCTCGACATGATCAAGAAGTGCATCGACACGGGTTGGACCTCGGTCATGATCGACGGCTCGCATCTCCCCTTCGACGAGAATCTAGAGGAAACGCGCAAGGTCAACAAATGGGCCAACGCCGCGGGCATCGGTATCGAGGCAGAGATCGGCCAGATTCTTGGCGTCGAGGACGATATGGTCGTCACCGCGGAGGAATCGCATCTCACGGACCCGAACGAGGCCGAGAAGTTCTGCCGCGAGCTCGACCTGTCAGCCTTCGCTGCAGCCATCGGCACGGCACACGGCTACTACAGGGGCGAGCCGAAAGTTGAGTTCGGGCTCATCGAGGAAATCAACAAGCGCACGCAGGTCCCCATGGCACTGCACGGCGGCACCGGCCTCTCGGATGAGGTCATTCAGAGGTGCATTCGGCTCGGTTGCGCGAAGATCAATATTTCGACCAACCTGAAGCACGTTTTCGTAGAGAGCTTCGTCCAGTATCACAAAGAGAACCCGACGGACTTCGAGCCGTTGCGCGTGCTCGGCGCTCAGTACGAGGCGTTGAAGGACCTGTTCAAGGAAAAGATCACGCAGTTTGGCGGTGCCGGCAGAGCAGCCGAAGTGCTGTCTAAAGTCGCCTGATCCGATGCAAGCTCTGATTTTCGATTGTGACGGTGTCCTCGTCGACACCGAGCGCGACGGCCATCGCGTCGCGTTCAATCAGGCCTTTGCCCAGTCAGGGTTTGATTTCAGCTGGGACGTAGAACTCTACGGCGAGCTGTTGCGAGTCGCAGGCGGCAAGGAGCGCATGCGGAGCTACTTCGAGTCGCAGGGGTGGCCGGAGGCCGCCGAAGCCGACAAGGATGCGTTTCTCGCCGGAATGCACAAGACCAAGACGGCGATCTTTGCCGACCTGATCGCCAGCGGGCGGCCGCCGTTGCGCTCGGGCGTGTTGCGCCTGGTCGACGAGGCGATCGCGGCCAACGTTCGGCTCGGCGTCTGCACCACATCGAACCCGAAGTCGATCGATGCCGTGCTGGACCTCATGGGTCCCGAGCGCAAGAGCCGCTTCGAGTTCGTGCTCGCCGGCGACATCGTCTCGTGCAAGAAGCCGGATCCCGAGATCTACGACATGGCCCGGTCGAAGCTCGATCTGCCGACCAGCGAATGCATCGTCATCGAAGACAGCCGCAACGGATTGCTTGCCGCTGTCGGTGCCGGGCTGCCTTGCTTCATCACGACCAGCACCTATACCGTAGACGAGGATTTCGCGGAAGCCGTTGGCATTGCGCCGGAGCTCGGCGACCCGCCCGGCGACACTGTTGACCTAGAACAGCTGAGTGCCCTTGCAGCCGGATCGGCCACCTGAATTCAGCCACCAAGTAGCGGAGAAAACACGACCATGAAGGAAATCGCGCTGCCCGAAATCGAACAGGCGATCAAATCAGTTACCGCCACGGCGCTCAGGAACGAGCAGTACTTTTCGGAGCTCGACGCAGCTGCGGGCGATGCCGACTTTGGCGTCTCGCTGGCATCAGGCTTCAAAGTCGTCCACGCCGATTGGGACGAGCTCGACCGATCGTCGATCGGCAACTTTCTGCTGAAGATCAGCATGATCATCGCCCGGAATGTCGGCGGCTGCTCTGGCCCGATCTGGGGCACGGGCTTCATGCGCGCAGGCATGCTCGCAAAGGAAAAGAGCAGCATCACGCTCGCGGAGCTCGAAGCGATGCTGACCGCGGCAATCGAGGGCATTCAGCAGCGCGGCGGCGCCGTCGCCGGCGACAAGACCCTGCTCGATGCGCTGATGCCGATGCGCGACGCAATCAAGGCTCAGGCCGATAAGGACGACGCAGAATCCGCCGAAGTGCTCAAGGAAGTGACGCAGATTGCGAACGA
>DATCZB010000254.1:0-2836 GCA_036526155.1 Gammaproteobacteria bacterium | reverse complement strand
CGCGGCATCGCCCTCCGCCACGCCTGAAATGACAAATTCGAAATCCGATACGACGACCGGGTCTCCGGGCCCGAGCCCGAATCGATTGGCGAAAGATTCGTCGACGACGATTTCACGTGGCGCAGCGATGTGCTCGCCGCGCGAGAGTTGGGCCGGTCCCCCGCCCGTGTCGTAGACCAGCAGCAGCAGCGGCGCTCTCTGACCGCTCTGTTCGTAAATGACGGGGATGCCTGTCAGCGGATGCGCGACGACTACACCAGCCACGTCTTCGACATCGCTGCGCGTGAACTGCGGCAGAACAGAGCGTGCCAACGTCATGTTCTTCACGCCCGCCTGGGTGACGATGAGGTCGGCACCGCGCTCGAGCACGGCGTCGCGGGACTGCTGCACGACGCCTTCGAGAAAGCCTTCGAAAATCAGGATTACGGCAACGACGGCTGCGAGGGCGAACGCCGTCAGCGCTGATCGAGTGGGATCATGCCAAAGCTGACGGAGAACGAGCTTGAACACGCTACCTCCCCCCACGATTTGCTCACGCGTAACGACCGCCAAAGCCGCGCCCGGCGAACGGCTGCAGCTGCCACAGCCGTGACGTCGAGGCTAACGGCTGGACGGCGCTTCTACAGCAGCTCAATCTTCCCTGAGCTCTCTCAGTATCGCAAGTTGTTCTTCCTGCATCGTCTCCATTCTCTGCATGTGTTGCCCCATGCCCTCGGTCATCATGCCGCCCATCGGTCCTTGCAGGCCGACCAACGGTCCAAGCAGTCCGCCGAAAACGATCAGGCCCGCCAGGATGAAAAGCCATATTGCGAGATACTGGCCGAACGGCTTCAATGCGCCTTGCGAGCGAGCCGACGCATGTAAGACGAAGTAGCCGATGACGAGAAATACGGTTGCCGGTATCAGGCTGAATAAAACGACCATTGCGTAATCCCCCTGAGCTATCTATCGAGCGTTGACGCGAACATCCAAAAACTACCTCGAGACCACACTGCCGTCCGCAGAACGCCGGCGCCACCGGCGGTATTGTCGGCACGGCGGTAACCGGATCAGTCTAGTCGATATCCAGGACCATTGTGCCGGGCTGGCCGGGGCGTTCCTGAAGCAGCTGGGGGGTGGGCGTTAGCGGTGTTCAGACGAACATCGCTGAGCATTAAGCCACCCTGCGATTCGGTCCGCGCCGGACCGATCTGGGTCCGCCTCTACTCGCCAAACAGATCGTCGAGTGCCTCGATCAGGATGCCGGATACATCGATGCCGTTCGTCTCATGCGCGATCGTATTTGTCGTAACGATGCCCTGAACGCCCGCGCCGAGTAACTCCCCATGCGCATCATCCGCAAACACGCCGTGCACGCCTACGCACATGGGCGCCGATAACCCTGCGGCGCCAAGATGCCGCACGGTCTCGATCATCGTGCCGGCCGTGGAAATAATGTCGTCTACGAGCACGGGACGGTGATCTCGCCAGCGTTCGACCTCGGGCACCGACACCTCCACGTCTCGATCCCCACGGCGCGTCTTCTCGAGCACGATATGCGGCACACCTGCGCGCGCGGCGACATCGGCCACCCATTGCTCGCTCTCGGAATCCGGACCAACCAACAAAGGGCGACGGACCTCCGTCTTGATCCAATCGGCGATGAGGCCGGCTGCATGCCCGACACGCGTCGGCACGTTATAGAGGTCTCCAAGATTCCGGTAACGGTGCAGATGCGGGTCGACGGTGACGAGCCCGTCCACAGCGCGGCACAAAATGCGGGCAAAGGACTGCGAAGTGACGGCCTCGCCCGCGCGAAAACGTTTGTCCTGCCGCATGTAGGCTAGGTAGGGCGCGCAAAGAACCACTCGAGCGGCGCCGAGCTCGCGGAGCAGGTCGCAGAGAAAGATCAGCTGCAGGAACTTCTCGTCGGGTCGGTCCAGGCTCCCGACGACGATGAGGTCCTTATTCTCGCAGTCCGTATCGAGTCGAACGTAGCTCTCACCGTCAGGGAACCTGCGGGTCCTGGGTTCGGCGTGCTCTGCACAGAGCCCCGCAGCGAGACGGTCGGCCAGAAGTCCGCTGCCCGGCATCGACACGACCAGCTTGGTCATAGGCCTTCGAGGTCGCCGACGGAGACGATCGCAGGCTGGCTCCCAAGATAATCGAGCGCGTAAGCCAGCTCGCCCGGCGATTCTGCGTGAATGTCGAACAGCGGCTCTCCCTTGCTCACGCGCTCACCGAGCCGGAAATGTAGATCCACCCCCGCTGCGGGGACATTCGGCGCGCCGGCGAGCTTGGCGACGCGTGCAAGACGCCGGTTGTCGATGGCCACGACCGAGCCGTGATCGGCCGCCTCCACGACGTGCACATGGCCTGCTACTGGCGGCTCTCGCATGCCACCCTGGGCCTCACAGATGGCCTGAAACTTCTGCCACGCGCGGCCGTCGGCCAGGACCGCGGCCGCCTCCTGGTACGAGCGCTCACTGTCCGCGCCACGGGCGATCTCGATGATGCGTGCAGCGAGCTTCAGCGATCGGGCACGCAAGTCACGTGGTGCCAGATCATGGCCGCGCAGAACGGCAAGGACGTCGCGCGCCTCGAGCGCGGGCCCTATGCCGTGGCCGACGGGTTGACTGCCATCGGTGATCTCGACCGCTATCGGTAGACCCAGCCGCCGAGCCACGGCCGTCAGGTGTCGCGTCAGATCAGCAGCTGCGTCGTCGCTGCGCACCTTGGCCGTCGGTCCGACAGGCATATCGATGACGACATGCGTGGCGCCGGCGGCAATTTTTTTCGATAGCACTGATGCGACCAATTGAGCGTCGCTATCGATGTCGAGCGCGCGCTCGACACG
>DATCZB010000253.1:0-2897 GCA_036526155.1 Gammaproteobacteria bacterium | reverse complement strand
AGGAAGAGTAGGCGTCCGAACGCATCGCAGGTGCCGGACCGCCGCAGGCCATAAATCCCGCGGCGTTCCGGCGCGCCTGATCACTTCGGGCGCCATCTCATCCACGGTGCAACAGGATTCACGCCGCCTGCTCGTCGAGCGCGGCCTCGCCCGGCTCAGCGCAGGTTTTGCAGCGCCGCGATGCGGCGCTCGATCGGCGGATGGCTCGCGAACAGGCCGAGGAACTTCGACTGGCTCTGCTTGATGCCGTGCGCCTCGAACGCCTGCGGCAGCTCCCCCGCCGGCACGCCGCCGAGACGAGCGAGCGCGTTGACCATTGGCACCGGGCTGCCGAGCAGCTTCGCCGAGCCCGCGTCGGCACGGAATTCGCGCTGGCGCGAGAACCACGCCACGATCGTCGAAGCCAGAATGCCGAGCACGATCTGCGCGACGATCGAGGCGATGAAGAAACCGGGGCCGACGCCGCGCTCGGTGCGGAATATCACCTTGTCGACGAAGAACCCGATGATGCGCGACAGGAAGATCACGAACGTGTTGACCACGCCCTGAATCAGCGTCAGCGTCACCATGTCGCCGTTGGCGACATGCGCGACCTCGTGGCCGAGCACGGCCTCGACTTCCTCTCGGCTCATGGATTGCATCAGCCCGGTCGAGACGGCGACCAGGGCGGAATTCCTGAACGCGCCGGTCGCGAAGGCGTTCGGGGCGCCCTCATAGATTGCCACTTCGGGCATGCCGATCCCGGCCTTCTCGGACAGGCGGCGGACCGTGCCGACCAGCCATGCCTCGACCTGACCCTCGGAGCCGTCGATGGTCCGCGCGCGCGTGCTCATCTTCGCCATGGGCTTTGAGATCAGCAGCGAGATGATCGCGCCGGCGAAGCCGATGACGGCGGAGAAGATCAACAGCGCGACAGGGTCGATGCCCTCGGCGGTCAGAAAGTTACCGAGCCCGAAGACGTTGATGATGATCGACAGCACCACGAGCACGGCGACGTTCGTGGCGAGGAAAAGCGCGATTCGTTTCAAGTTGGTTTCCTCATTCGCGGCAAATCTGCCTCGCTATGGATCTTGGGGCAATTTCCGTGGTTTCAATGGCTTGCAGCCGGCGTAGCGATTAGCGAAGCGTTCGCTGCGGTCGGGATTCCGGATTCGCCGGCCTTGCGCACCACCGGGCCCGAATCCGCTGCGGCCCTGGCGTCGAATAGAAGAGTATGAACACCATCAAGCCAGCCCCGGTTGCGACGGCGGTATTACTCAAGCTGCTGATCATCGCCACGGCCGGCATGGGAGAGGTTGCCATGGCCTACGAGGAGCCCGCGTATGAGGTCATACGCCAGACCGAAGACTACGAGATTCGACGGTATGCGCCGTACATCGTGGCCGAGACCGAGGTTAACGGTGGTTTCGGGGCCGCCGGGAGCGAGGCATTCCGGATCCTGGCCGGTTACATTTTCGGCAAGAACAAGGTCAGCGGAATGTCGATCGCCGCGGAGCAGTCGGAGGATGACAGCATCAGGATGGCCATGACCGTTCCGGTCTTCAGCACCGAAGCGGGGCAGGACGCGGCCCGAAGATTCACCTACAGCTTCGTGATGCCGTCGGCGTTCTCTCTGGAGACGCTGCCCGAGCCTCTCGACCCCCGCGTGCACCTGCGCGTGGTGCCGGAGCGCGTGGTCGCGGTTCGACGCTACTCGGGGCGCTGGTCCGAGCAGCGGTTCGCCGATCACGAGGCCGAGCTCAGGCGCGCGCTCGAACGTGACGGCCTCGATCCTGCCGGCGCGACCCAGCTCGCCCGCTACAACGGCCCCTGGACACCCTGGTTCATGCGCCGCAACGAAGTCATGATCGCCGTCGCCGGCGCGTAAGCCCGGGCATGCGGTAAGCCTGCCGATGTCCTGGGAATACACCGGTCGCGAGCGCCCGTCATTCGCCGACAAGCCGAGGCCAGGGCAACGGTCGGTCTGGGATTTTCCCCGGCCGCCCGCAATAGAACCCGACGGTCGCCGGGTGATGGTCCGTTACGGCGACATCGTGATTGCCGAAACGACGAGCGCACTCACGGTGCTCGAGACAGCCAGCGCCCCGGGCTTCTATCTGCCGATCGACGACGTCCGCATGGACCTGTTGCGCCCGATACCGCGCCGCACGGCCTGCGAATGGAAGGGCTCGGCACATTACTTCGATCTGGAGCTGCCCGGCGGCGTCGTTCCCGAAGTCGGCTGGAGTTACCCGCAGCCTCGCGCCGCGTTTGCGGCGATCGCGGAGTTCATCTCTTTCTATCCGGCGAGAGTTGAATGCTATCTCGATGACGAGCGCGTCGAGCCCCAGCCTGGCGGTTTTTATGGCGGCTGGGTGACGGCCGATCTCGCCGGTCCGATCAAGGGCGCGCCGGGCACGGCCGGGTGGTGAACCCGATACGGGGTTAGTTAACAGTTCAAAGCGGCTGCGCGACGGTGTAGCCTGCGCGCGGTGAGACGGGATGAAGGAACAGGTGCAGGGAAGCGATGGGTTCACCGTCCCCGGCAGGTACCGTTGCGGCGCGTGCTGTTCCAGGTCCATCTCTGGAGTGGCGTCCTCTTCGGACTCTACATTTTCTTCATCAGCCTGACGGGCTCGGTTCTCGTTTATCGCAACGAGTTCTATGCTGCCGCGACCACGGATACCCAGATCTGGCTCGTCACGACGCTGATCGAGCTCCACGCCGATTTGCTCGGAGGGACTCCCGGTCGCCGCGTCAACGGCATCGGCGCGTTTGCGGTTCTGCTGTCGGCGTTGACCGGACTGGCAGTCTGGTGGCCGGGCATTCAGCGCTGGCGCCGGGGCCTGACGGTCAAACTCAATGTCGGCTGGAAGCGGATCGTATGGGACCTGCACGGCGCGCTCGGTATCTGGACG
>DATCZB010000252.1:0-14374 GCA_036526155.1 Gammaproteobacteria bacterium | reverse complement strand
CGTCGAGGTCTGGATCCTGGGCTCGGGCAAGGAAGCCGGGCTCGGCTCCGACATTGCGCGCGATGCGGGAGGCGCTGGTGCTTACAACCTCTGCGGGCAAACCTCCCTCGTCGAGGCTGTCGAGCTGCTGGCCCTGGCTGGGGTCGCCGTCAGCAACGACTCCGGACTGATGCATGTCGCAGCCGCGGTCGGAACCCACATCGTTGCGATCTACGGCTCCTCGACTCCGGACTTCACTCCCCCCCTGACTCCGAATGCGACGATTCACTACCATCGGCTCGACTGCAGCCCGTGTTTCGAGCGGACCTGTCCGTTGCAGCATCTCGACTGCCTGAACGGGATCAGCGTCGACGAGGTCTTTTCGGGCGTAGCGCAACGGCTGGGATTGACGTAGACAGGTAACGGGCGCGACATGGCTAACGCGGAACTGCGACAACTGGGCGACACGGTGACGATTCATGACCCTGATCGCTATCCCGGTTGCTCCGGCCAGTGGTTCGATCAGCAGTGGTGGCTGCGCGAGGGAGCCCGCAAGCACGACACGACCGGTCGCGGATTCGTGCTCATGCTGGACCGCGGCGACGAGACCTGGGTGTATCGGCACTACCATCGTGGCGGCCTCGTCTCCCGCGTCGTTTACGACACTTACGTCTGGACGGGCGCGGAGCAATCCCGGCCGATTCGCGAATGGCGGCTCCTGTCAGAGCTCGAGGCGCGCGGCTTGCCGGCGCCGGCTCCCGTCGCGGCGCGCGCAGTCAGGTCGGGCCCGTTCTACCGGGCGGACATCCTGACCGTGCTGTTGCCGGATACCGCTCCGCTGTCGAGCCTGCTCGGAGAAGTCTGGACGGATCATGCGCTCTGGGCCGCGATCGGCACGATGGTCGCAAGTTTTCACCGCGCAGGTTGCGACCATCCCGATCTCACGGCGCACAACATCCTCGTGGATTCACATCGCGCACCGTATCTCGTCGATTTCGACAACGCGAGGCTCAGGCCGCCAGGAAAATGGGCCGCCGCCGGCGTTGCTCGCTTCCGGCGCTCGCTCGAGAAGGTTTCGACGGAGACGGGAACCAGGTTCGACGAAGCCGCCTGGCAGGTCCTGCTTGCAGCTTACTCTGAAGTCACGGCATAGACGTCGGCAAACTCATCCGGCCGCCGCTTGAATTTCTTGTAGACCCAGAGGTATTGCTCGGGTGTTGCCCGAATCTGCTGCTCGAGCAGGGCGACGATGCGCCGCGTGTCGGCAATCGCGTCGTCGGTCGGAAAGTTCTCGAGCGGCTTGCCGATTTCGACCGTGTAGCTGCGCTCGTCGGCGTTGCGCCGGAAGAAGTAGGGAATCACGGGCGCCCCGCTGATCCTGGCTATCTTCGAGGTCGCGATGTTCGTGACTGCAGGTTCACCGAAGAACGGAATCAGTGCGCTCTGGTTGCCGAGATAGGTCTGGTCGGGCATATAGAGCACGGCCTGGTTCTGCCGCAGCAGCCGGATCAGCTGGCGAACGTTGTCGCGCGGAATCTGCATTGCCGAAAAGCGGCTTCTGCCCCGGAGAATCAGATAGTTCATCATCGGATTGCGCTGGGGCCGGTACATGCTGTTGACCGTGCCCTGGAAATCCTCGAGGACGCCCACTCCGACTTCGATCGGCGTGAAGTGGGCGGTCAGCAGCAACGCTCCGTGACCGCGCTCCAGTGCCGCCTCGAGGTTTTCGAGGCCGGTGATTCGGACTCTCCGGCGCAGCCGGTCGATCGGCGTGAACCAGCCAATGCCCATCTCGACGACCGAGAGGCCGACAGATCGGAAGTGACGTTTAAGCAATCGGTTGCGCTCGGACTCATCCAGCTCGGGGAAGCAGATCTCGAGATTACGCCGGGCGATCCTGACTTCCCGGCGCTTGAGCATACGGAACAGCCAGCCGAGGCTCGTGCCGATACGAAGCTGAATCGCAGCCGGCACGAGCGCCGACAGACGCATCAAACCGAACAGAATCCAGGTGGGCCAGAAACGAGGCGCCAGGAAGTGGCTCAGGGACGGATTGCTCGAATCGTTCATGGGCAAACAAGTCGCAGTCTAGCAGTTTGGCCTGGCCGAACGTGGCGCACAAAAGGCCGACCACGGCTTTGCACGATTTCCCTCGTGCGGGTACAGTCGCGCTTATGAGTCTAACCGGCGGCAAGACACTTCGAGCAGCATCCGCTGCCGCGGCTGCTGTCGTTCTCGGCATGCTGGCGAGCGGTGCGACGGCCGACACGGCGGACCTCAAGCCCGACCGCATCGTCGTGATGAAAGCTGAGCGCAAGCTCGTGCTCATGTCCGGGGATGCCGTGATTCGGAGCATGAACATCGCGCTCGGCCTGATGCCTCGGGGGCACAAGCAGCAGGAAGGCGATTTCCGGACGCCCGAGGGCAGCTATTTCATCGAGGCGAAAAATCCGGACAGCGACTACTTTCTCTCGCTCAAGGTCTCGTATCCGAATACCGCCGACCGCGAGCAGGCCAGGCAGCGTGGTGTCGATCCCGGGGGTCAGATAATGATTCACGGGTTGCCAAACGAGCCCAAGTTTACCGAAGCCTCCTACAGCGGTTGGGACTGGACCGACGGCTGCATCGCCGTATCCAACTCCGATATGGTCGACCTCTGGCGTCTGACTTCAGTCGCCATGCCGATCGAGATCCGACCCTGAGCCTGAACGCGCGAATCGCGCCGAAGGGCAATCTGAATATCCTGTCTCGCCGTGAGGTGGGTCAACTGCTGGACGCCGGCAGCGGCGGCCTGTACGGCCTGTGGCGCCGGTGCTCGCTCGCCGTTCTCAATGCCGGTGCAGAGGTCGACGACATTCATCTGATCATGCGGCGAAATCCCGAGTTTCGAATTGCCGTGGTCGAGGACGAGGGCGGCATTGCGGTAGAGCTCGAGAGCGCTCCCGACAGCGCGTTCGTCGAGGGCAAGATGATTCGCGGCATCAGGGACCACCTGTTCGCCGTTCTCAGAGATCTTCTCTACACGCATGAGACGATCATAGGGAACGACCGCTATGACCTCAGCGAATCCAGTGATGTCACCGACGCGGTATTTCATATTCTCAGGAACGCACAGGTCCTGAAGGCCGACCTCGAACCCAATCTCGTCGTCTGCTGGGGTGGTCATGCCATAAGCCGCGAGGAATACGATTACTCGAAGCGGGTCGGGTACTGTCTCGGCCTGCGCGAGCTCGACGTGTGCACGGGATGCGGCGCCGGCGCGATGAAGGGTCCCATGAAGGGCGCCGCGCTCGGGCATGCAAAGCAAAGGCTGCGCGCCGGGCGCTATATGGGAATTACGGAACCGACGATCATCTCGGCCGAGGCTCCGAACCCGATCGTGAACGAGCTCGTCATCCTGCCGGACATGGAGAAACGGCTCGAGGCGTTTGTCCGGCTCGCCCATGCGATCATTATTTTTCCCGGTGGAGTCGGCACTGCGGAAGAGATCCTGTTTCTGCTCGGCATTCTGCTGGATGAGGAAAACGCCTCGATCGAGCTGCCGATCATTCTGACCGGGCCCGGCAGCGCGGCCGGCTACTTCAAGGCGCTGATGGACTTCATCAACGTCACGCTGGGCGTCCGGGCAACGCGGAAGTTCCAGATCATCATCGATGACCCGGATCGGGTTGCGGCGGAGGCGCATCGGCACGTGCGGTCCGTGGCCGAGGCTCGAAAATGGCAACATGAGTCGTTCTGCTTCAACTGGCGACTCAATATCGGAATGCGCTTTCAGCATCCGTTCGTTGCCAGCCATGAGTCGATGGCCATGCTAAACCTCGGCCGGGACCAGTCGACCGTCGACCTCGCTGCCAATCTGCGGCGGGCCTTTTCCGGCATCGTCGCCGGCAATATCAAGGAGCTGGGTGTCGCGCTCGTCGAGCGCTACGGCCCATTCGAGCTCAGGGGGGATCGCCGCGTGGGCACGGCGCTGGATACGCTGCTGCGCGACTTCGTCGCCCAGCGCAGGATGAAGATTTCTGATCCTGCCGGGTATGAACCATGCTACCGCATCGCCTCCTGAGAACTGGTTCCCTGCGACCCCGTCGGATTACGTAAAAGGCGATTTAACTTACTGTTTTTAATAGCAAAAAACCCGTAACAGTTGTGACATAGTTCCTGGGAATCGGGCTCGCTCCGCTCTACAGTGACAGCGTTGAAAAAAGCGCGTGATTACCCGAATGAGCGAGAACAAACCCCATCAGTTTCGTCCGCCTCTCTACCACAAGGAGGCCCCGGGCCAGGAGCGCACTCAGAATCGCGATCCGAACGCAGATCGCCTGCGCGAGCAGCAGGGCTGGGAAGCCTACAGAAAATGGCTGTCTTCCATGACCGGTCAGCCGCGCAGTCGGCGGGCCCCGATAGACCACTCGGTCTACAGTTGGAAGGGCTACCAAAACTGGGCCGATCGCGTTCGTCAGAGCTGGAAGTCAGACGATAATTAGGCTGCCCCGCTGACTGTCTGCGGCGCCAGGACCGGTTGCCGCGACTCCAGCCAGGCAGCGAGCTCCTCCCAATCATCCAGGTCCCTACCGACCTGCCAGCGCGGCATTTCGTGCAGTCCGGTTCCGGTCTGCGCGGCTCGCACATAGTTCTGCGTGTCGCGGAGCGTCGCTACGAGCGGAATGTCCAGGCTTCCGAGGAAACGCATCAATGCCTGCGAGATCCGGGTGTTGCTGCGCACGCGGTTGGCAATGATCCCAAGCACGCCCTCCGATCGCTTCACTTTGCCGATGAGCAGCAGATCGGCAATACACTTGGCGGCGGCGTGGATATCGATGTCGGAGGGCATTACGGGCACGAGAATCGCGTCTGCGCCGCGAGTGACCTCGGGAAGCTTTTGGGCGTCGAGGGCGGCCGGTGAATCGACGATGACCACGTCGCTGTCAGCCGGAATTCTGAGTTGCCAGCTCCTGGTGACAGAACTGGAGCGCTCGTAGGCTGCGATGCCGTGAATCGGCGGGAGGTCGCTGGATCGTTTCTGCAGCCAGCGCGTGCTCGAGCCCTGCGGGTCGAGATCCATGAGAACGGGCTGTTTTCCGAGGGTAGCGAATCGCGCGGCAAGATTTGTCGCGACCGTCGTTTTGCCAGAACCCCCTTTGGGGTTGAGAATGATTATTCTCTGCATCGATAACCGGCGTCTTCGGCAGGCGAGCTTAGTGACCCTGGCCTGAGATTACAATAATCGGTGTATGCGGCGGCCACTCCGAAACGGACAATTGAGAGGTTTCTCACAGCAGGCGAAATGGCCCGATCCTATAGTCTGATCACTGCATTTTGCCACGGATGGACATGGAAATAGTCCTGCAATGGCTCGACGATATCGACGATCTCGTCTCTGCCGGCCTGTTCAGGCGGACACTTCTGCGATCTCTGTGTCTTGCGGCGGCGCTGGCCGCGGCCGTCGGCACCCCCGCATTGCTGCAACTGGGCATCGCTTCTGACTTTGCGCTGGTATTGCTCAAGGTCTCACTCGCGTTTCTGATCGCGTGGGCCGTCGTTGGCTCGGTATCCGCACGCGGGGCGAAGTAGCTGGAGGCAGTAGCGCCCAACGCTTGAATTTGCTGAATCAGGCCTTAGATTCATGCAAATCCCACCGAAACAAGGATGGCACATGGCCGACTCACAGGCAGCGGAGACCTTTGGCTTTCAGGCCGAGGTCAAGCAGCTGCTGCACTTGATGGTGCATTCTCTCTACAGCGAGAGAGAGATCTTTCTGCGCGAGCTGATATCGAACGCCTCCGACGCCAATGACCGGTTGCGTTTCGAGGCGATCGAAAACCCCAAGCTTCTGGTCGATGCGCCAGGGCTCGAGATCTCGGTTGAGGTGAATCCCGAGGCGAAGACGCTCTCGGTGTCCGATTCAGGGATCGGCATGAGCCGCGAAGAGATCATGGAGCAGCTCGGAACGATCGCTCATTCCGGGACCGGACGCTTTCTCGAGCAGCTGACGGGAGACCAGAAGAAGGACAGTCAGCTGATCGGCCAGTTTGGCGTCGGCTTCTATTCTGCCTTCATCGTCGCCGAAGAGGTCACGGTCGTCAGCCGTCGCGCCGACCTGCCGCCCGACGGTGCGGTGAAATGGGTCTCGCAAGGCGAAGGCGAGTACAGCATCGCCAGCGCAGAGAAAGAATCGCCCGGAACCGACGTGATCCTGACGCTCAGGGATGATGCAGCGGAGTTCCTGGACGAATACCGAATTCGCTCGCTGATACTCAAATATTCAGACCACGTTGGTTTTCCGATCAGGCTCAGGATTGCCGGCTCGGATAAGGAATCGGAGCAGGTCAATCGCGCAAGGGCGCTGTGGACTCGTCCGCGCAGCGAGATTTCCGACGACGAGTATCTCGAGTTCTATCGCCATGTGACCCACGATTTTGCAGATCCCTTGACCTGGAGTCACAACAAGGTCGAGGGCAAGCGCGAGTACACGAGCCTGCTTTACCTGCCGTCTGTGGCTCCGATGGACTTGTGGAATCGCGAGGCGCCACGCGGCGTCAAGCTCTATGTGCAGCGGGTCTTCATCACCGACCAGGCGGCCGAGTTCCTGCCGCTGTATCTGCGGTTCATTCGCGGTGTCGTCGACAGCAACGATTTGTCGCTCAACGTCTCGCGCGAGATGCTGCAAAAGGACCCTGCGATTTCAGCCATGCGCTCGGCGTTGACCAAGAGAGCGCTCGATATGCTGGCGCGCCTGGCCGACAGCGATCCCGAGAAGTACGCGGTCTGCTGGGCGCAATTCGGCTCCACGCTCAAGGAAGGGCTGGCCGAAGATGCCGGGAACCAGGAGAAGATCGCGTCGCTGCTTCGGTTCCGGACCACAAAGTCGGATGCCGAAGATCGCCGTCTCGATGACTATCTTGCCGACCTTGCGCCGCAACAGGAGAAGATCTATTACCTGATCTCGGAGTCGCATTCGGCAGCGGCCGCGAGCCCGCATCTGGAGGCGTTCCGCGAACGCGAGATCGAAGTTTTGCTGCTCGCCGACCGTATCGACGAGTGGGCATTGCAATACCTGACGGAATATAAGGGAACACCGCTCAAGGACGTCAGCCGCGGCGAGCTCGAATTGCCCTCAGCGGGGGACGAGCCCGAGGTTCAGGTCGAGCCGGATAAGGAGCAGAAGGACCTGCTCAAGCGCCTCAAGCGCGCTTTGCGCGACAGGGTGGAGGAAGTCAGGTCGAGCAACCGCCTGCGCGAGTCGGCGGCCTGTATCGTACTCAACGAGCAGGATCTCGGGTTTCAGATGAAAGAGATGCTCAAAGCTGCCGGGCAGGCGCTGCCGGAGACCAAGCCGGACATCGAGGTCAATCTGGAGCATCCACTGCTCGAGCGGCTGGCAGCAGAGGGCGACCAGGACAGGTTCGCCAAGCTGGCGGCTCTGGTCTATGACCAGGCGGTTCTGGCCGAAGGCAGGCAGCTCGAAGACCCGGCGCAGTTCGTCAAGTCACTGAATGAGTTATTGTTCGAGTCGTGACAGGGGCAACAGGGGCGATCGATGGACCGTAACGACAAACCGGGCCGAGACGAGCTCAAGGAGCGGCTCTCTGCGGAGCAGTACCGCGTGACTCAGGAGTCCGGTACCGAGGCGCCATTCACCGGCACTTATCATGATTGCAAGGACGCCGGTGTCTATCGCTGTGTGTGTTGCGGTCGCGACCTCTTCTCGTCCGCGGCCAAGTACGACTCGGGAACCGGTTGGCCCAGCTTCTGGGAGCCGACGGACTCGGGCGCCGTCGCAACCGAGCGCGACGAGAGTCACGGCATGGTCCGCACCGAGGTGCGTTGCGCCGAATGCAGCTCTCACCTGGGGCACTTATTCAACGACGGGCCGGAGCCGACCGGCCTTCGCTACTGCATCAATTCGGCTTCGCTGAATCTCGTAGACGACTTGGATTGAGTTGCGGCGCGAGCCATTGCTGAAGGCACTGACATCTTTCTTCGAGCAACCGCTCGGCAGCGCCGGGACTGCCGAACCGGCTTCACGCGAGCAGGAGCTCAACCTGGCGACGGCCGTCTTGCTGGTCGAGGTGGCACGCGCCGACTTTGCCGAGGAAGATGTCGAGATCGATGCCGTGGGCGAATTGCTCGAGGCGCATCTGGGCATATCCGCGGCAGAGGTGCGCGCGCTGATCGACGAGGCGCAGCGTCATGCAGACCATTCCGCATCCCTGCAGTCGTTCACTCGGCAGCTGCACGAGGAGCTGAGTCTCGCCGAGAAGCTCAGCGTAATCGAGATGCTGTGGCGAGTCGCCCATTCCGATGCGACGCTCGACAGGCACGAGGATCACCTGATCAGAAAGGTGGCGGGGCTGCTATACGTTTCACACGGCGACCTGATCCGCATCCGGAACCGGGTTGTCGGGCGCTAGAGTCGAGCTACTCGTCGACGAAGAACTGCCTCTGGAATCTCACCGTCAATGGCTCAGTCTTTGATTCCGGCGTCGCGTCGACGGTGAAAATCAGCGTTTCGGCATTGGCCACCTGCGTTTCGCCGATGTAATAGATGGCATCGCCCTCGCGAATCTCCTGGATCGGAATGGTTCGGAGCTGCCCCGTCAGATTCCTTGCCGAAGCCGAAATCTCGGCCGACACGGCCGTCGCCAGGCCGATTTCCTGATTTCTCAGCACGCTGATATTGAGCAGGGCCCGGTTCGGGCTGCGGACGATGCCATGCTCGGCCGCGATGGCAGGGTCGAGCTGATCCGTCGTCAGCGCGTTGAAATGAAGAACGTAGTCGCCGAATTCCCTGGAGCTCTCCGTGGCTCCGAGAACCTCAGCTTCGCCGCCCGCCGACCCGGCAGTTTGCTGTGCCTCGCTGCAGGCCAGCAGCATCAGCATCATGGTGACGGAACACCCCAACGATACGCTTCTGACCATGATCGCTCTCCCCTGATAGGACCTTCAGAATATAAACTAATTCCGAAAGCCGCGCCCGGCGCTCAGGACAACATCATCGATTGAAGATCGCCGACGGCAATCAGAGCCGCCATCAGGAAGATGATGACAATCATTGGCGACAGATCGAGGCCGCCGACATGGGGCAGCAAGCGACGGGCCGGACGGAGCAGAGGCTCCACAATCTGATTCATGAACACGGCGATCGGGTTGTATGCCTGCCCGAACCAGCTGAGCAGCACATAGGCAAAGATGCAGATGACGTAAGCCCAGACCGCTGCGTTCAGCAGCTCGAACAACGCAATCACAAGCAGCTGGCCGATGGAAGGCAGGAAACCCCTGAGGACAAAGATGAGCACAGAGAATGCGATCTGCAAAAGATAGAGCACGACGAGCGTCGGCATATCGAAACCGCGCAGGCTCGGAATGATGCGCCTCGCGGGCACCACGAGCGGATTCGTGATCTGGACGACGAATTGCGAGATAGGGTTATAGAAATCAGCACGCGCCAGCTGCAGCATGATTCGCAGCAGGAATGTCAGCATGTATAGCCGGGAAAACGTCTCGATCAGAAAAATTAGTGCGTTCACTCAGAAACCCTGGTCGCAGCCTACGCCTCGAAAGATACCACGCGACTAGGCCGGATCCTGCGGGCGCGGGCCGAACAGCACCGTGCCGAGGCGCACGCAGGTCGAGCCGCACTCGATCGCGAGCTCGAAATCCGATGACATGCCCATCGAGATCGTGTCGATCTCGAACCCTTCACTGCCAAGCCTTTCAGCCTCGGCTGCGATAGCGCGAAAGCTTGCCCGGTTCTGCTCGACGCTGTTGCCGGCGGGTGGCATGCCCATGACGCCGCGCAGCCGGAGCTTCGGCAGCTGAGATATGTGCTCGGCGAGCGGGAGCAGTTCAGCAGCGCTCACGCCGCTCTTCTGCGGCTCGGCATCCAGATTGAGCTGAATGAGCACATTGAGGGGGGGCAGTTCCGCGGGCCTGTGCGCATTGAGCCGGTCGGCTATGCGTCGCCGGTCCATGGTGTCTACCCACGCAAAGTGGCTGGCAATCTGCCTCGTCTTGTTCGATTGGACGCGACCGATGAAATGCCACTCGATTGCAGAATCGGCAACAGCTCGCATCTTTTCGAGGCCTTCCTGCAGATAATTTTCGCCGAAATGCGTGAGTCCGGCCGCCGCTGCCTCGACCACGGCCGCAGCAGGATGGCGCTTACTGACTGCGACCACAGTCACAGTCGAATCTGACCTGCCGCTGCGAATCAGGGCTTCGTCGATGCGTCTTTCGATATTCGCTAGATGGTCCGTGATTTGAGTCACGCTTTGGCTCAGGCCGATGAAATACTATCTGTGCTTTATGGTAACCCCGCGAAGAGAGTCTAATGGCTTCCGTTGACATCGCTCAGCTGCTGGCGTTCGCCGTCAAGAATAATGCGTCGGACCTGCACCTCTCCGCAGGCGTTCAGCCGATTATCCGTGTCGATGGTGACGTAAAGCGCATCAATATGCCGGAGCTGAAGCACAAAGAAGTGCACAGCATGATTTACGACATCATGAACGATAAGCAGCGGAAGGACTTCGAGGAGTTTCTCGAGACCGATTTCTCGTTCGAAATCCCCAAGCTCGCCCGCTTCCGCGTCAACGCTTTTAATCAGAGCCGCGGCTGTGCGGCAGTCTTTCGTACGATTCCGTCGGAGATCCTGACGCTCGACGATCTGGGGGCGCCGCGCATCTTCAAGGACATCTCCATGCATCCGCGTGGTCTCGTCATTGTCACAGGGCCGACCGGCTCCGGTAAGTCGACGACGCTGGCGGCGATGGTCGATTACGTCAATGACAACAAGCCGGATCACATCATCACGATCGAGGATCCGATCGAGTTCGTTCACGAGAGCAAGAAGTCGCTCATCAACCAGCGTGAAGTGCATCGTGACACGCTGGGTTTTAGCGAGGCCTTGCGCTCGGCGCTGCGCGAAGACCCCGACGTCATCCTCGTCGGTGAGATGCGCGACCTCGAGACGATCCGCCTGGCGCTCACCGCCGCGGAAACGGGACACCTCGTCTTCGGAACGCTGCATACCAGCTCGGCCGCAAAAACCATCGACCGTGTCGTCGACGTGTTTCCGGCAGCCGAGAAGGAAATGGTCCGCAGCATGCTTTCGGAGTCCCTGCGAGCCGTCATCTCGCAGACCCTGCTCAAGAAGATCGGTGGCGGCCGAATCGCCGCGCACGAGATCATGATCGGAACGCCCGCCATTCGTAACCTGATTCGGGAGAACAAGATCGCGCAGATGTATTCGGCGATCCAGACGGGACAGGCGCAGGGCATGCAGACGCTCGACCAGAACCTGCAGGAACTGCTGATGAAAGGTCTCATCACCAAGGAAGAGGCCAGGTTCAAGGCAGTTAACAAGGAAGAGTTTTAGCGGCGGTCGCCGGTCGTCAGGAGCCATTTGGTATGGAGCGCGATCAAGCAATACGACTCACCCAGAATCTGTTGAAGAAGATGGTCGAGAATAATGGTTCCGACCTCTTCATCACCGCGGGTTTCCCGCCGGCGATCAAGATCGACGGCCAGATAAAACCGTTCGCAGAGAAGCCGCTGACGGCCGCGCAGAGCTCGCTGATCGTTCGATCGATCATGAACGACAAGCAGGCCAAGGAGTTCGACGCAACCAAGGAGGCCAATTTCGCGATTGCGCCTCAGGGCATAGGGCGGTTCCGCGTCAGCGCTTTCGTTCAGCAGGGCAACGTCGGTGCCGTGCTCCGAACCATCGTCACTCAGATCCCGTCGTTCGAGGATCTCGAGCTGCCTTCGCAGCTGAAAAATGTGGCCATGACCAAGCGCGGGCTGTGTCTCGTCGTCGGCGGTACGGGCTCCGGTAAGTCGACCACGCTGGCCGCGATGATCGGACATCGTAACGAGAGCTCACACGGCCACATCATCACGATCGAGGATCCGGTCGAGTACATGCACCCGCATCGCGGCTGCGTCGTCACTCACCGGGAAGTTGGCGTCGATACCGAAAGCTGGCACAACGCGCTCAAGAATACGCTGCGCCAGGCACCGGACGTCATCATGATCGGCGAGATCCGGGATGCCGAGACCATGCAATATGGCATTCAGTTCGCCGAAACGGGGCATCTGTGTGTTGCCACGCTGCACGCCAACAGCGCCAACCAGGCACTCGACCGCATCATCAACTTCTTTCCCGAAGAGCGCCGGCACCAGTTGCTGATGGATCTGTCGCTGAACGTCACTGCGTTGATCTCGCAGCGGCTCATTCCCCGGGAAAGCGGGATGGGCCGAGTCGCAGCGATGGAGATCATGCTCGCGTCGCCTCTGATCAGCGATCTGATATTCCGCGGCGACGTCGTTGCCATCAAGGACATCATGGCCAAGTCGAACCGCCTTGGCATGCAAACCTTCGACCAGGCGCTGTTCCAGCTCTACGAAGACGGCGTGATCTCATACGAAGAGGCCATGCGTAACTCAGACTCTCAGAACGAGCTCAGGCTCCGAATCAAGCTGGAGAGCAAGCGCGAGTCTTCCCTCGCTTCCGAGCAGGCCGACAGTCTTCAGCTTGCTCAGGAAGACGAAGCATCGCATTTCTGATCTCGGGCGCGGCTGCTGAATGAACGTCAAGCCCCTCTTCAAGTTGATGGTCGACAAGAATGCGTCGGATCTGTTCTTCACGACCTATGCGCCGGTCATGATCAAGATCGACGGCAATATCGTGCCGGTCAACCAGATGGAGCTGACGCCAAAGATGGTTCGCCAGGCGGCGTTGGAGCTCATGAACGAGCATCAGCTCGAGATGTTTACACGCGATCTCGAGATCGACTTTGCTGTTTCGGAGCCGGGGCTGGGAAGATTCCGCGTGAACATCTTCCATCAGCGCGGCAACATCGCGATGGTGCTTCGGTTCATTACGCCCAACCTGCCAAATCTGGACGAGCTCGGCATGCCGCCGATCCTCAAAGATCTGGTCATGCTGCGTCGCGGCCTGATACTCATGGTCGGCGCTTCGGGCTCGGGCAAGTCGACGACGCTCGCTGCGATGATCGATCATCGTAACGGGAACTCGGCATCTCACATCGTAACGATCGAGGATCCGATCGAGTTTCTGCACAAGAACAAGAAGTCGATCATAAATCAGCGTGAAGTTGGTCTGGATACGCATTCCTATGAGAATGCGCTGAGGAGCGCAATGCGCGAGGCCCCCGACGTCATTCTGATCGGTGAAATTCGCGATCGCGATACGATGCAGGCGGCAATCGATCTCGCGGGAACGGGCCACCTCTGCATCGCAACGCTGCACGCCAATAACTCTCCCGAGACGCTCGACCGGATCATCAACATGTATCCGAACGATCAGCACAAGCAGGTGCTGATGGATCTGGCGCAATACGTTCGCGGAATCGTCTCGCAGCGGCTCGTGCGGTCCAAGGAGGGCCGGCGCGTTGCGGCGGTCGAGGTCATGCGGATGACGGCGCATCTTTCGGAAATCATCCTCAAGGGCGATATTTCGGCCGTCAAGGAAGCCTTCAAGGGCACCCAGGAGCCGGGCAACCAGAGCTTCGATCAGGCGCTGTTCGAGCACTACAAGACTGGCGCGATCAGCATGGAAGAAGCCCTGTCCAATGCCGATTCTCGCAGCGACCTCGAAGCCAAGATCAACTTCGGCTAAAAGGGGTCAGACCCCTTTTCTTTCAGACCCCTTTTCTCTCAGCGCTCTCGGCGGCGCGGCCGATGGCCGCTTGCCCTGGCTTGCCTAGGGGTATACCGCGCGGGAATCGAAAACGGGTCCGTCGACGCAGACGCGCTTCATCGCCGGGCCGTCAGGGCCATGAATACGAATCGTGCATCCGGCGCAGCCGCCTACGCCGCACGCCATGAATTCCTCGACCGCGAGCTGGCAAGGCAGGTCGAAGTCGACGGCCAGCGCCGCGGCAGCCTGAAGCATCGGCTCGGGACCGCAGGCCAGGAGCGTAGTCTCCGAGAGCGCGTCGGATCCGATTGCGGACAGCTCCTGGCGCGCCAGATCGGTGACGTAACCGTGAAACGTGCCGGCCAGACCCGAATTGCTGGCCAGCCGCGACGGGACGCCGAATGCCTCGAGCATCCTGAGGCTTGCCGTCGTTGCTTGGGGCCAGGCTTTGCTCGGTCCGGGTGCAGCGAGCTCGAACGGGAACGGCACTTCCGAGCCCATCAGCACGATCGGCTGGAACCGCGGATCGCCATGGAGCATCTGGGCCACGAACACCATCGGCGGGATGCCGACGCCGCCGCCAATGGCGACGACGCGCCGGCGGGACGGATCGAAC
Source organism: Gammaproteobacteria bacterium (assembly GCA_036526155.1). GTDB lineage: Bacteria > Pseudomonadota > Gammaproteobacteria > Steroidobacterales > Rariloculaceae > DATCZB01. The sequence continues at coordinate 119 of DATCZB010000252.1, read as the reverse complement.
TCGAATCCGTTGCCAATCGGAGCGAGCACGCTGACCCGATCTCCGGCGACCTTGGCCGCAAGGCGCCTGAGCCCTGCGCCGATCGGTCGGTACAGGAATTCCAGCCAGCCGGCGTCCGC
>DATCZB010000251.1:0-2739 GCA_036526155.1 Gammaproteobacteria bacterium | reverse complement strand
CATCCATCGACTCGTCGATCGGACGTTCGAGATCGAACTCGTCGCGCTGGATGTCCAGTGTCGTCGTGCTGTCGCCGGCGCGCGTATAGCGGTCTAGCCCGACCAGGATCTTGGTTGCGGGCGAGACATAGAAGCTGGCGTCGGCGCTGTCGTGCTGCCGGACAAAGTCGAACGTATGGAAATCTCCGCCTGTCGAGCCTTCGATGCTGGCGAGCTCGGCAGGCAGAATGACGTCGCGATAAAAGAACTCCGACCGCCTGCGCTGCAGTTTGACCTCATACGCACCATATTTGCGCGCGCTCAGGTGAATCGTCTCGAACGGGTCGCTGCCGAGGTTGGCAACGTCGATATCGACCCGGTCAACCGCGCCGTCGTCTTCCGGAGCGAAGCTGAAGCTGAAGTCGAACAGCCTGACGCCGTCGTCGAGGTTGATGTCCTCGCGGTATTTGTCGGACGAGCCGTCGACATCAACGCTGCGCAGGCCCAGCGTCGCCCGTCCATTGAGCGCGGCCGAACCTGTCTGTGCGCTTACGGTACCAGCGCAGGCGACTGCAGCTGCGGCGATTACGGCAGCCGCTTGCTTGCCGCGTTGATTCATCGCAGGAAATACGGGTCGAAATGGGAGCCGTGAATCGTCGAGTGGCAGTTCGTGCACTGCGTGTCCAGGCCGAACCGCGGCGGACCGGCCGGGCTGAACCCGACATGGAACTGGGGCACGGTCGCGTGACAGCTGATGCACAGCTCGCCGACGCGCTGATGCGTCAGCATGTGGCGATTCTGCGAGCCGTGCGGGCTGTGACAGGAGGTGCAGCCTTCGACCCGCGATGCGCCATGCTCGAAGACGAACGGCCCGCCCTTGTCGGCATGACAATCCATGCAGGACTGCTGCCGGAACCCGCCCAGAGCTGTCGCGGCAGACCGCTCGTGCGGACTGTGGCAGGACGTGCATTCGAGAATGCCCTCGCGCAGCCGGTGACGCTCATTGAGCGAAAACTGAGCCTCGGTCTCTCGATGGCAATCGATGCATATTGCGGAGCGCGGGCTCAGCGAGTCGAACAGCGCGCGAAGATCCGTAACCGGGCGCAACAAGGCCGCATCATGCAGGCCGTCATGCTGGCTGTGACAATCACTGCAGGTCAGCCCGCTCCGGGCATGGGGGGAGGCGGTGAACTCGGGGTGATCGTTGCTGTGGCAGCCGATGCAGACCGCGGTTTGCGCCGGTGCCGTCTCGTCGCGGAATGCGAAAATCGGTGCCTGGCCGCCGGCCGCGATATGGGCGCTGGGGTCACCGTGACAGGCCGTGCACGTGAAGTCGACATCGAGGCGATCCGCCCATTGCTCGTCGTTGAGCACCGAATGGGGGCCCGAATCTGCGGACGCGAACGCGCCGCTGTGGCAGATTCGGCACCTGGCCTGCTCAGTCGCATTGAGCTGGGCCCCGACGTCGGCGGGGTGTGTCAGCAGCAGAATCAGCAGGGTCGCAGACGCGACCAGAGAGCGCGGAAACACTTCGCAAGCACCATTCAAAGCCCGGGGGAGACTACCACAGACGGTCGCGAGCATGAGACAGTAGAACTATTACGTATCCTGCCCGAGATTTCCCGATGCCAGAATATCCGCCCGTAACGAAGATCCGGTTGAAGCGCGGGTTCAGTATCGATGCGCAGGGCGCGCCGGAGCAGACGATACACGATGCGGCCCCTGCGCGATCGATGGCCGTCGTTGTCGGCGAGGAGCTGGCGGGCCCGCCGGCGCTTTGTGTCGAGCAGGGCGCGCCCATTCGTGCCGGCGCGGTTCTGTTCCGCGCCAGTCAGCATCCGGAAATCCGGTTCACGGCGCCAGTCAGCGGGCGCGTGACGGCCATCCATCGCGGCGCGCGGCGCCGGCTGCTTTCGGTCGAGCTGACGCGCGAGGGAGATGAGGCCGCTCCGAAATTCGAGGCATATGCTCGGGAGTCGCTGAGCTCGCTGGCCGCCGACGCGGTGCGCGACCGTCTGCTCGAGGCGGGGCTTTGGACGGCGCTGCGTTCCAGACCGTTCGGCTGTATCCCGGGCCCGCATGAAGTGCCCGGGGCGATTCTCGTCACTGCGATCGATACCAATCCGCTGGCCTGCGATCCAGCCGCCGTTATCGCGCCGCGAATGGCAGACTTTGTCGATGGAGTCAGAGTGCTCGGTGTGCTCGCGCCGCGGCTATTCGTCTGCAAGTCCCCGTCGCTCGAGCTTGCCGCAGATGAGATCACAACCGCCAAGGTCGTGGAGTTCAGTGGTCCACATCCGGCAGGGTTGCCCGGCACCCATGTCGCGCATCTCGCGCGCGCGACCGGGAACCGGCCGGTCTGGCACCTCGGCTATCAGGATGTAATCGCCATCGGTGCGTTGTTTGCGCGCGGGCAATTATCGAGTGAGCGAGTCGTCGCGCTCGGCGGCTCGGGCGCGTTGCGGCCGCGACTGCTGCGGACCGAAGTCGGCGCTTCGCTCGACGAGCTGCTCGCCGGAGAGGTCGCTGGCGGAGCGAGGGTCATCCTGGGTTCGTTGCTCGGCGGGCGGGAAGCCGATCCCGCGACGGCCTATATCGGGCGCTATGACACGCAACTGACGCTGATGGATCCGCCGGTGGTGCAGGACGCGTCGCGTCGCGGCGCGCTGTCGCGATGGCTCGGCAAGCTGCTGGGCAGCTCGACCGCCATGTTGCCACTGGAAAAGTTCGAACGGATCTGGCCGCTGCCTCAACCCGTTC
>DATCZB010000250.1:0-2416 GCA_036526155.1 Gammaproteobacteria bacterium | reverse complement strand
GTGAAGCTCGAGGCCCGGCGGGCGGGTGATCCTGCAGTACTGGTCGCCGACTCAAGCCGCGCGAGATCGGTACTGGGCTGGAATCCGGTATTGAATGACCTCGAAACGATCATCGAGACAGCGTGGCGCTGGGAACAGTCATTTTTTTCACAATAGTGTAAAATTTGCGCCCTTGGTATTCCGATTCAGTTAAGCACCCGGGTAATTAATAATGAATGTAACGATTTACGGCTCCGGCTACGTGGGCCTGGTGACCGGCGCGTGCCTTGCCGAGGTAGGCAATCACGTGCTCTGCATGGATGTCGACGGCGGCAAGATCGAGCGCCTCAAGCGCGGTGAGATACCGATTTACGAGCCCGGGCTCGAGGAGTTGATCGAGCGAGCCCGCGAGCAGGGCAACATCGATTTCACCACCGATCCCGAGCAGGCCGCCAAGCACGGTCTGTTCCAGATGATCGCGGTCGGCACGCCACCGGGCGAGGACGGCTCGGCCGACCTGCAGTACGTGCTCGCGGTGGCCGAGTCGATCGGCCGGCACATGGACGAGTACCGCGTCATCATCGACAAGTCGACCGTGCCGGTGGGTACCGCCGAGCAGGTCCGGCAAAAAGTCGCCGGCATTCTCGAGGAGCGCAAGCTATCGCTCGAGTTCGACGTGGTCTCGAACCCGGAATTCCTCAAGGAGGGCGCCGCGATCGACGATTTCATGAAGCCGGACCGCATCGTCATCGGTACCGACAATCCGCGCACCACCGAACTGCTGCGCATGCTGTACACGCCGTTCAACCGCAGCCATGAGCGCATTATCGCGATGGATATTCCGTCGGCGGAACTGACCAAGTACGCCGCCAACGCGATGCTCGCCACCAAGATCAGCTTCATGAACGAGATCGCCAATATCGCCGAGCGCGTCGGCGCGGACATCGAGCAGGTGCGGCAGGGAATCGGCTCGGACCACCGCATCGGCTTCCAGTTCATCTACCCGGGCTGCGGTTATGGCGGCTCGTGTTTTCCCAAGGACGTGCAGGCGCTCTCCCGCACCGCGAAAGCGATCGGTTACGACTCGAAGATTCTCGACGCGGTCGAGGCCACCAATTACCAGCAAAAGGAAAAGCTGTTCGAAAAGATCAATGCCTTCTATAACGGCGATCTCGCCGGCAAGGTGTTCGCGCTGTGGGGCCTGGCGTTCAAGCCGCGCACCGACGACATGCGCGAGGCGCCGAGCCGTACGCTGCTCGAGCGGCTGATTGGCGCGGGTGCGAGCGTGCGCGCCTACGACCCGGTGGCGATTGACGAGGCACGGCATATCTACGGTGCGGATTACAAGGGGCTGGAGCTCTGCGACACCGCCGACGATGCGTTGGCCGGCGCCAATGCGCTGGCCATCGTTACCGAGTGGAAAAACTTCTGGAGCCCGGATTTCAGCAATCTCGCCGAGCAGCTCGCCGACAAGGCGATTTTCGACGGCCGCAATCTCTACGAGCCGGCCGCGCTCAAACCCTTCGGGCTCCGGTACTTCGGTATCGGCCGCGGCGAGCAGCTGTTCGGCCAGGCAAGCTAGGAAGCCGGGACGGCGGCGCCAGCATGGCGATGCCGTCCCCGACCCCGTCATGCCGGGCTTGACCCGGTATCTTTCCCGAACCGGGAGCGATTGTCGCAGCACGACAACCGTGGCGATCCTGAGCGGAGGTGCCGGGTTTTGAGAAGATTGCGGCGCGGAGGCCGCAATGACGGGTCAGGGGCGCGACTGCCGCCCCGCAGTGACGGCTCAGGGTGCGTCGGGAAGCGGCCATAGCACCGCCGGGAAGACGCCAACCCCGTCATGCCGGGCTCGACCCGGCATCTTCCCCGAACCGGGTGCGATGGCCACAGCGCGGCACCCGTGGCGATCCTGATTGAAGGAGCCGGTTTTTGAGAAGATTGCGGCTCGGGGGCCGCAATGACGGGGCAGGGGCGTGACTGCCGCGCCGCAATGACGGCTCAGGGTGCGTCGGGAAGCGGCCATAGCACCGCCGGGAAGACGCCAACCCCGTCATGCCGGGCTTGACCCGGCATCTTTCCCGAACCGGGAGCGATTGTCGCAGCACGACAACCGTGGCGATCCTGAGCGGAGGTGTCGGGTTTTGAGAAGATTGCGGCGCGGACGGGCGGCAGGCGGCGCCGCAATGACGGGGCCGGGCACGCCGCGTTGCGAGGGTTATTGACCGGCTGCTGCAGAGTCTTCTGCCCGAATGCGACGGGCGCCACAGCGCAAAGATACGTTTTATTGACATGATTCAGCTAACTTTCAGGGTTTTTATGGTCAAATGGGCGTCGAAACCCTACTATAATTCAGTAACATAGACGGATAAGTTCCCAAATGGCTTCAACAGGCGATCTTCCCTATTCATTCTGCAAGCGCTATGGCGTCATCGCC
>DATCZB010000249.1:0-7791 GCA_036526155.1 Gammaproteobacteria bacterium | reverse complement strand
CCCCCCCCCCGCCACGAGGTATGGCGCGCCATTGGCTCCGAATGTCGCAGCGTTGATTTCGTGCCCATCGGTTCGACCGCGGCGCTCACGCCTTGACTCCGACCGGACGCTGCGCGCGCATCGCGTCCGGCAGATTCGCCGCAGCCGCACCTATGCTGCCCGCACCGAGCGTCAGCACGACGTCGTCGGCCTCGAGGATATTGCCGAGGACATCGGGCAGCGTTTCGAGATCGTCGACGAGCACCGGCTCGACCGAACCACGAGCGCGGATCGCCCGGGCCAGGCTTCGGCTGTCTGCGCCACTGATCGGCTCTTCGCCCGCCGCATAAACCGGCAGCAGGAGTAGCACGCTGCACGCCGAGAGCACCTGCGCGAAGTCGTCGAACAGCTCGTGCGTTCGCGTATAGCGATGCGGCTGAAAGACGATGACGAGACGACGCTCCGGCCACGCCGCGGCAGCGGCAGCCAGCGTGGCTTCGATCTCGGTCGGATGATGCCCGTAGTCGTCGACGAAGAGCACCTCACCGACATCGGTTTCGACGGTTTCGAGCACCTGTAATCTGCGGTCGATGCCCGAAAAGCTGCCGAGCGCGCGGCGAATCGGATCGATCTCGACGCCGAGCTCGACGGCCACGGAGATTGCCGCCATCGCATTGAGCACGTTGTGGCGGCCGGCCAGGTTGAGCACGAAAACCTCGGGGCCCGAAAAAGCCGGGTGAGCCAGCTCGAAGCGCGTCGCGAGCCCGTCAGGCTCGACGTTCGCGGCCTGAACGTCGGCGCGCTCACCGAAACCATAGCTGACGACGCGACGTCCGACGGAGGGAATCAGCTCGCGCGTGTTCTCGTCGTCGCTGCACATGACGGCGAGGCCATAGAACGGCAGGTTGTGCAGGAACTCGAGGAAGCCCTGCTTGAGCCGATTGATGTCGCCGTCGTAGGCAACGAGGTGATCGGCATCGATATTGGTTACCACGGCGATCATCGGCTGCAAATGCAGGAACGAGGCGTCGCTCTCGTCGGCCTCCGCGACGAGATAGCGCCCGGCACCGAGACGAGCGTTGGCATCGACGCTCGCGAGCCGGCCGCCGATCACGAAGGTCGGGTCCAGGCTCGCCTCTGCCAGGATGCTGGCGACCAGGCTCGTGGTCGTGGTCTTGCCGTGGGTGCCGGCGACAGCGATGCCATAGCGAAAGCGCATCAGCTCGGCGAGCATCTGGGCCCGCTGGACGACGGGAATACGTGCCTTGTTGGCGGCGACGACCTCGGGGTTGTCGTGGGGAACGGCGCTCGAGACGACGACCACGTCGGCCGCCTGGAGATTATCGGCATCGTGGCCGATCCGGATCGCGGCGCCGAGCCGCTCCAGGCGCGCGAGCGCCGCGCTGCGCCTGAGGTCCGATCCCTGGACGCTATAACCAAGACTGATCAGAACCTCGGCGATACCTGCCATGCCGACACCGCCGATGCCGACGAAGTGAATCGTCTGAATGTTGCCCATCCGCTCACTCATCGGCGCCGCCCCCTGGAAAGCTCGATGCAGGCCTCAGCGAGTTTCTCGGCAGCGTCGGCGTGAGCGAGCGAGCGAAACCGGGTTCCCATCTCCGCCAGCGTGCCGCGATCGCGATTCAGACGCCCGAGCTCATTCGCCAGTCGCTCCGGCGCAAGCTCGGCCTGCGGCAAGACGACGGCCGCGCCGGCGGCCGCAAAGTGCTCCGCGTTCCTGAGTTGGTGGTCGTCGATGGCGTACGGATACGGCACCAGGATTGCACCGACCCCCGCGGCCGCAAGCTCCGACAGCGTCAGCGCACCGGCACGGGCGATAACGATATCCGCCCAGGTGTAGGCAGCGGCCATATCGTCGATGAACTCCAGACACTCGGCATCGACACCGGCCTCACGATAGGCATCACTCGCCGCAGCCAGGGTTCGGCCGGCCTGATGGCGAATGACCGGCCGCTCATCCTGCGGGATCATTGCCGCGGCGGCCGGCACGGTCTGATTCAGAATCAACGCCCCCTGGCTGCCACCGAGCACGAGCACGTGCAGCCGGCGATCGGCGGGCGCCTGACTTCGAACGGCGGGCGCACCGTCGAGGATTGCCGCACGGACCGGGTTGCCGATCTCCGTCGCGCGCATGCCGGCAGGAAAGCTGCCGGCGAATGCCTCGAAGACACGGTCGGCTATTCGCGCCAGCAGCCGGTTGGTCGTGCCGGCTACCGCGTTTTGCTCATGGATCACCAGTGGCTTTCTGGCAAGCCAGGCCGCAACGCCACCCGGCCCCGCGACGAAGCCGCCGAGCCCGAGCACCGCACCGGGACGCCGCCTGAACATGATGCCGAGCGCCTGAATGATCGACCAGGCGATCTTGAACGGGGCCGCGAGCCAGGCGAGCACACCGCGACCGCGCACACCGGAAATTGAAATCCACTCCATCTCGATGCCGCGGGCGGGCACGAGCTCGGCCTCGAGTCCGCGGCGCGTCCCGAGCCAGACGACCGACTGATTGCGGGCGTTCAGCACTTCGGCAACCGCAAGCCCCGGGAAGACGTGTCCGCCGGTACCGCCGGCCATGATCAGGATCGGCGCCGCGCTCACTGGCCGGACCTCCGCTTGCCAGGCAGCGGCTGATCGTCGAGTTCGCGCGCCACCCGGAACAGCAGCCCGAGCGCGAACAGCGTGACGACCACGCTCGTTCGACCGTAGCTGATCAGCGGCAGTGTCAATCCCTTGGTCGGCAGCAAACCGGTATTGACCCCGATGCTGATCGCGGCCTGCAAGCCAAGCGAGATTCCGATGCCCGCGCTGAGCAGCGCATGAAACGGCAGATTCGCGAGCGTTGCGCGCCGGCTGAGCACGAAGGCGCGGTAGACGAGCATCGAGTAGAGAATCACGACGCCGGTTGCGCCGATCAATCCCGCCTCTTCGGCCAGGACTGCAAAGACAAAGTCGGTATGTGCCTCCGGAAGGTAATGCAGTTTCTGCACGCCTTTACCGAGGCCGGCTCCGAACCACGTGCCGCTGCCGATCGCAATGAATGAGTTGACGAGCTGATAACCGCTGTCGAGCGCGTCCTCCCACGGGTTCAGCCAGGACAGCAGCCGATCGAGGCGATAGGGCGATGACCAGATCAGCGCCGCAAACGCGCTACCGGCCGCGAGCGCCGCGACGAACAAATCGCGTAGCCTTGCACCGGCAAGAAAGAGTATCCCGAGACTGGTTGCCGTCAGCACGACGGTTGCGCCGAGGTCGGGCTCGAGCAGCAGCAGCAGCGATGCCAGGGCGACGACGAGCAACGGTCGGACGAACCCGCCAAAACTCCGCGTGAGGGCCTCGTGTTGCCGGACCGAGTAGCTCGCCACATAGATCAGCAGCGCGACCCGGGCAAGCTCCGAAGCCTGAAACCCGATCGGGCCGAGGTCGATCCAGCGCCGGGCGCCATTGACGGAGCTGCCGATATTCGGCTGCAACACGAGCAGGAGCAGAGCGATTGCGATCAGCATCAGCCCACCGGCGACCCGGTTCCATACCGCCACCGGCACCTTGATCGCGACCAGCATGCCAACGCCGCCGACGGCAAGCGCGCCAAGGTGCTGAAAAAAGAAATACAGCGGCTGCCCGACACTTTCGTCGGCAATGCCGATCGAGGCGGAGCCGGCCATGATCGCGCCGAGCCCTACCAGGCAGAGCACGGTTCCGGTCAGTGCCGGGTCGGCAACCGGGTTGGGTCGCACGTTCACGCTCATGGCGCCAACGCCTCGACTGCCTGAGCGAATGCCTCACCGCGGGCCCGGTAGTCGACAAACATGTCCTGACTCGCGCAAGCCGGGGACAGCAGCACGCGGTCACCCGACTCGGCGATCGCGGCGGCGGCTTCGACGGCTGCCGCCATGCTCGTCGCCAGCACGGTTTCGCAGGTTTCGCCGAGCGCGCCCTCCAGTGCCGGAGCCGCCTCGCCGATCAGCACGGCGGCGCGAACCCGGCGCTCGGCCGCCGCGACCAACGGCGCGAAGTCGGCACCCTTGGCGCGGCCACCGGCGATGAGCACGGTCGGCAGGTCGGACGCCTCCAGGGCCGCTACGGTGGCACCGACGTTCGTTCCCTTGGAGTCGTCGACATAGCTGACGCCACGCACCTCGCGCACGAGCTGCAGCCGATGCGGCAAGCCGGCAAAGTTCGGCAGAGCGGCAACGGCCAGGTCCAGATCACCGCCGAGGTTGATCGCCAGCGCGAGCGCAGCCAGCGCATTGGCCTCGGCGATTCGCCCGCTCTGGGCCAGTGCCGAGCTCGCGATCAATGGCTCGAGATCGCGCGCGAGCCAGCGCTCGCTGTCACGCTCGACGACGGACCAGCCGCGAGCCAGCGGCTCGCTGACCGAGAACGGGATGGTGTCGACCGAGCGCGGTGCCAGCCCGCGAACGAGCGGGTCGTCCCAGTTTACGATTGCCCGGTCGGCGCTTTCGATCAGCGAGGCCTTGAGTTCGGCGTAGCGGGCAAGGCTGCCGTGCCGGTCCATGTGGTCGGGCGAAATATTCAGCAGCGCCGCCGCCAGCGGTCGCAGCGATCGCGTCGTCTCGAGCTGGAAGCTCGACACTTCGAGCACATAGGCGTCGACGTCGCCGTGCTCGAGCAGCTCCAGTGCAGGCGGACCGAGGTTGCCGCCGGCCGGCGCATTGAATCCCTGAGCCCGCAGCAGAGCCGAGGTCAGAGTCGTCACCGTGCTCTTGCCGTTCGAGCCCGTCACCGCCAGCACGGGCGCAACGGCCGCGCGGGCGAACAGCTCGAGCTCACCCGAAATTTCGATGCCGCGATGCCTGGCTTCGACGACCAGAGGCAGATCGATCGCAAGCCCCGGTGACAGGACGATGCGCGACGCGCCGTCGAGCCACCTGGGGTCGAGCGTGCCGAGCTCGACGGGAACGTCGGGTTGCTCGCGCTTCAGCGACTCCAGGGCCGGCGGGGCACCGCGACTGTCGATGACGACGATCGGCTCGCCCCTGGCGGCCAGGAAGCGCGCCGCCGCAAGCCCGCTGACGCCGAGCCCGACGATGAGCGTGTGGCCCGCAGGCTGGTTGGCGCTTCGGTCATTGGTTTCGAACTGCTCGGTTGAAGTCATGACGGCGACCATCAGCGAACCTTCAGACTGGCGAGGCCGACCAGTACCAAGATAACAGTGATGATCCAGAAGCGGACGATCACCTTCGGCTCAGCCCAGCCCTTGAGCTCGAAGTGGTGGTGCAGCGGCGCCATGCGAAAAATGCGCCGGCCCGTCATCTTGTAGGAGGCAACCTGGATAATGACCGAGACGGTTTCGACGACGAAAACACCGCCCATGATGAGCAATACCAGTTCTTGCCGAGCCACGACCGCCACGAGTCCGAGGGCAGCGCCGAGTGCAAGCGCACCGACATCACCCATGAAAACCTGAGCGGGATACGTGTTGAACCACAAGAAGCCGAGGCCGGCGCCAGCCAGGGCCGCACAGAAAACCAGCATTTCGCCCGCGCCCGCAACGTAGGGGATACCGAGGTACTCCGAGACGTTGACGTTACCGGAGACCCAGGCGAACAAACCGAGCGCGCCGCCGACGAGCACGGCGGGCATGATCGCAAGACCGTCGAGCCCATCGGTCAGATTGACCGCATTCGAGCTGCCGACGACGACGACATAGACGAAGGCGATATAGGCCAGAGCGCTCAACGGCAAGAGCAGGTTCGGAAAGTAGGGAATCAGCAGCGCATGCTCCACGGCCGGCTGCTCGGCCGTGTAATAGAGCGTCACCGCGCCCGCGAGCGCCGCCGCGGATTGCCAGAAAAACTTGGTCCGCGCCGACAGACCTTTCGAATCCCTGACCCTGAGCTTCTTGTAGTCGTCGACGAATCCGATCACGCCGAAAGCGAGCGTCAGTATCAGCACGATCCAGACGAAGCGATTCGTCAGATCGGCCCAGAGCAGCGTGCTGATGGCAATTGCGACGAGAATCAGGGCCCCACCCATCGTCGGCGTGCCGGCCTTGGGCAAATGCGACTCGGGACCGAGCTCACGAATCGGCTGGCCGATGTTGCCGCGCGACAGCCGGGCGATCAGGGTCGGGCCGAGCGCCAGCGACAGCGTCAGTGCGGTCAGGGCACCGAGGATCGCGCGCATCGTCTGGTAACTGAAGACGTTGAAGCCGGAGTAGATCTCGGTGAGATTGTCGGCGAGGAGCATCAGCATTCTGCGCCCTCGTCGTCTTTTCGAAGCGCGGCGACCAGCCGGTCGAGGCCCACCGAGCGGGACGCCTTGACCAGGACCGTGACATCGGGCGCAAGGCAGCTGCGCAGGGCGGTGGCGGCGGCGGCGATATCCGGGCATTCGGACCCCTGCTCGCCGAACGCCGCGGCGGCTTCCGCGGCAAGCGCGCCGATCGCGACCAGCCGATCGCAGCGGCCCGAGGCATACTCGCCGACCGCCCGGTGCAGCGCTGCCGCCTCGTCACCGAGCTCGAGCATGTCGCCGAGCACGAAAATACGCTGGCCCTTGCATCCCGCGAGAAAGTCGAGCGCGGCCCTGGCGGCGGATGGATTGGCGTTGTAGCTGTCGTCGATGAGCGTCGCGCCGCCTTGACCTTCGAGCTGACGCATCCGGCCTCTAACGGCCGAGGCCCGCTCCAGTCCGGCCTGAATTGCTTCGGCCGTGGCGCCGGCCGCGGAGGCCGCCGCGGCGGCCGCGAGCGCATTGGCCACATTGGCGCGCCCGAGCAAGGCGAGATGCACCACGATCCTGTCGCCTGCCGGCGTTGCGATGGCGAAGGTCGAGCCCTGCTCGGACGCTTCGATCTCGCCATCCAGACGGAAGTCTGCCTCGCCCGTGAAGCCGAAGCTCAGAACACGGCGGCTGCCGGCACGACGTCGCCAGACGTCGAAAAAGACATCGTCGGCATTGAGGATTGCAACGCCATCGTCGGGAAGACAGTCGATCAGCTCCCCCTTCGCCTCGGCAACTCCTTCGAGCGAGCCGAACCCTTCGAGGTGCGCGGCACCGGCATTCGTGATGACGCCGATTGTCGGCTCGACCAGGCTGCCGAGGTTGGCGATCTCTCCCGCGTGATTGGCGCCGAGCTCGACCACCATGGCATCGTCGGCGCTATCGAGTCGCATCAGGCTCAGCGGCACGCCGATCTCGTTGTTCAGGCTGCCTTCGGTGACACAGGCCCGGCGACCAACACGCAGAATCGACCCGATCAGCTCCTTGACCGTCGTCTTGCCGGCACTGCCGGTCACCGCGACCACAGGGATGTCGAAATTTTCGCGCCAGGCCCGGGCCATGACGCCGAACGCCTGTCGCGTATCGCCAACCTCGATCTGCGGCAGCGCCACGTCCTGCAGCTCGGAGACGACCGCGCCCACGGCACCGCGCTCGGCTGCCGCGGCGACGAATTTGTTGCCATCGAACCGATCGCCCTTGATGGCGACGAACAGGGAGCCCGGGGGCAGGGTGCGCGTATCGGTGCCGACGACGCCGAAGTCCGCATCATCTCCACGTAACCGACCCTGTGTCCGGACTGCAACGGCCGAGAGACATCGAGCCATCAACTCGTGCCCTCCAGAATCCTGCGTACCACGGCGCGATCGTCGAACGGCCGCGTTTCGCCGCCAATGATCTGATACGCCTCGTGGCCCTTACCGGCCACGACCACGACGTCGTCTGCGGTCGCGGCCTCGAGCGCGGCTTTGATTGCCTGGTCCCGCGGCCGCACCTCACGGACGTCGGTCGCCGCCGGCATGCCGGCCCTGATATCGGCGACGATCGCGG
>DATCZB010000248.1:0-12813 GCA_036526155.1 Gammaproteobacteria bacterium | reverse complement strand
GGGGTGCGAATAACTCGGTCATCGGCTAGCTGCGAAGTCGTTCATGCCGTGATTATAGGCCAAGCCGTTGCGGATCCCGCTGGCGAGAATGCGCTGATATCATCCCGGGTTTTCGGGACGGAACCGGGCGCTAGCTTGCTGCAACTGTATAACACGCTGAGTCGGAAGCGGGAGACTTTCGAGCCGCTCTCGCCGGGGCGGGTGACGATGTACGTCTGTGGCATGACGGTCTACAGTTTTGCTCACATCGGCAACGCCCGACCCTATGTCGTGTTCGACGTGCTGGTGCGCAGGCTGCGGCAGAGCTTCGAAGTCACCTATGTCCGCAACATCACCGACGTGGACGACAAGATCAATGCGGCGGCGGCTGGCGAGGGCATCTCCATTGGCGAGCTGACGCGGCGCTACACCGGGGTTCTGCACCGCGACATGGACGCGCTCGGCGTGATGCATCCCGATGTCGAGCCGCTCGTGACCGAGCATATGGAGCCGATCATCGGCATGATCACTCGCCTGATCGACGCGGGTTGTGCCTACGAGGCGGAGGGCCACGTGCTCTTCGAAGTCGGGCGCTATCCCGACTACGGCGCTCTTTCGGGCCGCAGCGTCGAGGATCTGATCGCCGGCGCTCGCGTCGAAGTGGCGCCCTACAAGCGGGAGCCCGCCGACTTCGTGCTCTGGAAACCGTCGACCGCGGCTGAAGTGGGCTGGGACAGCCCGTGGGGTCACGGCCGGCCTGGCTGGCACATCGAGTGCTCGGCCATGGCGGCGACCCATCTGGGCCGCGTCATCGACATTCACGGTGGCGGACTGGATCTGGTGTTCCCGCATCACGAAAACGAGATTGCGCAGAGTCGCTGCGCACACGGCTCCGAGGCTTTCGCGCGGTACTGGCTGCACAACGGGCTCGTCAACGTGGATAGCGAGAAAATGTCCAAGTCCGTCGGCAATGTTCTGCTGCTGCGTGATTTGCTCGCCGAGCATCCCGGAGAGGTGGTGCGTCTTGGACTGCTCAACGCGCACTATCGTCAGCCGCTCGACTGGTCCGAGCAGTTGCTGCTCGAGGCGCGTCGTCGGCTGGATCGGATGTACGCCGCATTGCGCGATGCCGGGATCACCGGGCCGGGATCAGAACCCGATTCCGGGGACGTGCCCGAGCTGGTGCGGGCGGCACTGGACGACGACCTGAACACGCCCGAGGCGCTCGCCGAGCTTGCCCGTCTGGTCCGCGCCACCAACAGCGCCGAAGATGCGGCCGAGCGCGATGCGCTGGCCAGATCGCTGCGGGCCGGAGGCTGGATGCTGGGCCTGCTGCAGGAAGATCCGGCGCACTGGTTCGAGGCCGGCACGCCGGACTCGGCATCCGAGCTCGACGCGGCCGGCATCGAAGCGCTGCTGCGCGAGCGCGAGCGCCTGCGGGCTGAAAAGGACTTCGCTGCGGCCGACCGCCTCCGGGATCAGCTCCGGGAGCAGGGGATAGTGATCGAGGATGGCGCCGGGGGTACGCGGTGGCGGCGCGCCTGAACGAGGACGGGGCAGCCCGTGGCAGCGGCGGATTTGCGACCCTGATGGTCGGGATGATTCGGGCGTATCAGTGGCTCATTTCGCCGTGGCTCGGCCCGCGCTGCCGCTTCGATCCGACCTGCTCGGAGTACGCCGCAACCGCCATCGCGCGATTCGGGCCGTGGCGCGGTGGCTCGCTGGCATTCAGGCGCGTGATCCGATGCCATCCGTGGGGCGGCTCGGGTTATGATCCGGTGCCGGAAGAACCAGGCAAGGAACCGACGCCCAAGTGAGTTTCGATCGCCAGTTGCTCGACATCATCTGCTGTCCGGCGACGCACATGCCACTCAGACTGATGCCTGAGGCCATGCTCGAGCGCCTGAACTCGGCGATCGTGGCTGGCCGGGTCAGGCAACGCGACGACAAGCCAGTCGGCGAGCCGCTGGAACAGGCGCTGATGACGGCGGACGAGCGATTGGCCTATCCGATCCGCGACGACATTCCGCTGCTGCTCGAAGATTGCGCAATCCTCATTGCTCAGGCCGACGGTTCCTGAGCCGCACTGTTGAAACTTTCCGCCGGTCAGCTGAAATCACATCTCGAGCGCGGTCTCGCCAGGATCTACCTGGTCGCGGCCGATGAGCCGCTGCTGGTCGCCGAGACGACCGACGCGATTCGCCGCGCTGCCTTGCGTGACGGCTACTCCGAGCGGAGCCTGCACTTCGTCGAGCGCGGTTTTCGCTGGGACGGCCTCAGATCCGATGCCGACAGCCTCTCGTTGTTCTCGAGCCGGCGTATCGTGGAGATCCGGATGGCCCGGCCCAAGCCGGGTGATGCGGGCGCCAAGGCGATCCGTGCGCTGGCCGAAGACGATGACCCCGACCGGGTCGTGATTATCTCGATTCAGTCGCGGCTCGACCGGAGCTCAGCGCGGGCCGTCTGGGTCAGGACGGTCGAGAAGCACGGCGTGCTGGTCGAGATTCGGCCGGTGTCGCGCAGCGAAATGCCTCGCTTCATCAGCGCGAGGGCCCGACAGCACGGGCTCGAAGTCACGACTCAGGCGGCGGAGCTCCTGGCCGACCGCGTCGAAGGCAACCTGCTTGCCGCGGAGCAGGAGCTGGCCAAGCTGGCCCTGATTCTCGACGATGGCCGGGTCGACGAGGCGGCCGTGCTCGAGTCGGTCGCAACCAGCGCGAGATTCGACGTGTTCCGGCTCAGCGACGCTGTCATTGCCGGTGACCTCAAACGCGCGTTTACGGTTCTCGAGGGCCTGCGCACCGAAGGGATTGCGCCTCCTCTCGTGCTCTGGGCGCTGGCTCGCGAGATCTCGCTGTTGTCGCAGCTGAAGCATGGCATGTCGCGTGGCAGCCGCATGACCGAGCTGATGAACAGTCTGGGCGTCTGGCAGAGCCGCAGGGCACAGCTCGAGCGGGCGCTCAAACGGTATTCGAACGAGGATCTCGCGCGGCTGCTCCGGCGCGCCGCGAGCGTGGATCGCGCGATCAAGGGCGGTGATCGCGCGCCGGTCTGGGAGTCGATTCTCGATCTGGTGCTCACCATGCTGGCGCCGCGCCGCGCCCTGCCGACTGCATGAAGTTACCCGAATCGCTCAAAGGCGTGCTCGGCCTGTTCGGCGGAACCTTCGATCCGGTGCACAATGGCCACCTGCGCGCGGCATACGAGCTCAGGCACCGACTCGGCATCGAGCGAATCCATTTCATACCCGCGGGACAGCCGCCCCATCGACCCGAGCCACTGGCTTCGGTCGAGCTGCGCTTGCAGATGCTCGAGGCCGCGCTGGCCGACGAGCCCGGCTGTTGCGTCGATCTCAGAGAGATCGACCGCGAGGGCCCGTCGTATTCGGTCGACACGGCCCGGAGCTTCCGCAATGAGTATCCGGAGCATGTCCTGTGTCTGATGCTCGGCATGGATGCGTTTCTCGGTCTGCCGCAGTGGCATCGGTGGCAGGATTTGCTCGACATGGTCAATTTCGTTGTCGCGCGTCGGCCCGGCACGAGCCTGCCGAGCTCCGGTGAGCTCGGTCGCCTGCTCGAGAAGCGGCGGATCGTGCCCGATGCGTCACTGACCTGGGCGCGATCCGGTCAGATCGTCATTCAGGACGTGACCCAGCTCGAGATCGCGTCGACAGATCTCCGGGATTCGATTCGGGCCGGAATCAAGCCGAGATTCCTCGTGCCGCCCGCCGTGGGCAAGATCATCGAAGCATCGGGATGCTATGCTCAGAGGGATGGGTTCCTTGAGTCCTAGACAGATCGCCGATCTCGCCGTGGCGGTGCTCGACGATCACAAAGCCATCGATATCCGCTGCCTCGACGTCTCCCACCTGACCTCGATGATGGATTTCATGATCGTCGCGACGGGCCGTTCGGACCGGCACGTGCGCGCGCTCGGGGATGCGCTCACCACTTTCTGCAAGGAGCACTCCATCGAGGTTCTTGGCTCGGAGGGGCAGGAGGCCGCCGAGTGGCTGCTGGTCGATCTCGTCGATGTCGTCGTGCACATCATGCTGCCGCGAGCTCGCGAGTTCTACGAGATCGAGAAACTCTGGGATATTTCGCTGAGCGACGACGATGCAGATCGAGGTAATCTCGGCATCCAGTAAGCAGCCCGGCTGGGTTCAATCGGGCTTCGACACCTACGCCAGGCGCCTGCGCGGCAGCTGCCGCATGTCGCTGACCGAGGTTCCTCTGGCGAAGCGAACCAGGTCGGCGAACCCGTCCCGGCTGCGCGCTGAGGAAGGGGACCGCATGCTCGCTGCCGTGCCGAAGGGCGCACGCATCGTTGCCCTGGATGAGTCGGGACGTCAGTGGAGCACCGTCGAGCTCAAATCCAGACTCGAACGGTGGCTCCACGGCGGTCATTCGGTCGCATTGCTGATCGGCGGGCCCGACGGGCTCGCGCCCGAGTGCCTCGATCGGGCCCATGAGGGCTGGGCCATATCGTCTCTGACGCTGCCCCACGGCCTCGTCCGAATAATCGCTGCGGAGGCCATCTACCGGGCCTGGAGCCTGCTCGAGAACCATCCCTACCATCGCGACTAGAACCCACCTCGCGATTTCTCGCCAGCCGCTTCGCGGACATGCGGTATGTGTCAGATAGGTTCTGGTGCCTGCTCGGGCTATTATCGGCCTCCCGTTCGACGGATAGTCGATTGAATGGCAACGGATTTCATCTATCTGGCATCGGCCTCGCCGCGGCGCCGCGAGTTGCTCGCGCAGATCGGCGTGCCTTTTCGCGTGCTGGCGTCGGGTGTGAGCGAGGTTCGCCGCGCCGACGAGCGGCCCGAGGCCTATGTCGAACGGGTGGCGGTGGAAAAAGCCGATGAGATCTGGGGCCAGGTCGCGGCGAGCGAACCGGCGCCGGTGCTGGCGGCCGACACGGCCGTCGTTATCGATGACGACGTGCTCGGCAAGCCGCGCGGGGAAGCCGAGGCGCTGGCGATGCTCGAGCGGCTTTCCGGGCGCAGCCATAAAGTCCTTACCGCGCTGGCCTTGCGCTGGGATTCGGGCCACGACACCGTCATTTCGAGCAGCGAAGTGAGATTTCGCGCGACGACAGAATCCGAACGCAGCGCGTATTGTCGCTCCGAGGAGCCTTACGACAAGGCCGGTGGCTATGCAATCCAGGGCTTCGCGGCCCTGTTCGTGGAGCACCTTTCGGGCAGCTACTCGGCCGTGATGGGTTTGCCGCTGTGCGAGACGGCGGCGATGCTGGGTCGATTCGGGCTGCCCGCCTGGCTTGCCGGCGGCATGCTGCAGCAATGAAAGAAGAGATACTCATCAACCTTACGCCCCGCGAGTCGCGGGCGGCACTGGTCGAGAACGGCGTGCTGCAGGAGGTCCAGATCGAGCGCGCCAGTCGCCGTGGCCTGATCAGCAATATCTACAAGGGCCAGGTGTCCCGTGTGCTGCCGGGTATGCAGGCTGCCTTCGTCGAAGTCGGGCTGGAGCGCACGGCATTCCTGCATGCCTCCGACATTGCGCGTAACCCCGACGAGGATGCGCCCGACCGGGAGGCGGAACCGAATATTCGCGATTGCGTGCAGGCCGGCGACGAGCTTCTGGTTCAGGTTCTCAAAGATCCGATCGGCACCAAGGGCGCGCGCCTGACGACCTATATCTCGATTCCGTCCCGGTTCGTCGTCATGTTGCCGAACTCGGCGAACATCGGCGTGTCTGCCCGGATCGAGGACGAGGCCGAGCGCGAGCGCCTGCGGTCCATGGTCGAGTCATGCGTCGGCGAGACCGGTCAGGCGGGCTATATCGTGCGCACGGCGGCGGAAGGGGCCAGCCTCGAGGCCCTGCGCGCCGACATGATCTTTCTGCAAAAGCTCTGGGAGTCGATTTCGCAGGCTGCCAAAAAGACGCGTGCCGGCGAGCTCGTGCACGAAGATCTGTCGCTGCCGCTCCGGGTCCTGAGGGACCTTCTGAGCCCGGATATCGAGCGCGTGCGGGTCGACTCCCGACCATGGTTCGACCGCATGCGCGAATTCGCCGGCCAGTTCATACCGCAAATGGTGCCAATGATCGAGCTGTACGAAGGTTCGCGGCCGATCTTCGATCTTTACGGCATCGAGGACGAGATCGAGCGCGCCATGCATCCGAAGGTGCCGTTGAAATCAGGCGGCTACCTGATCTTCGATCAGACCGAGGCGATGACGACGATAGATGTCAACACCGGTGCCTATGTCGGCCACCGCAATCTCGAGGAGACGATCTTTCGCACCAATCTGGAGGCGGCGGTGTCGATCGCGCGGCAGCTCAGGCTTCGGAATCTCGGCGGCATCATCATTATCGATTTCATCGACATGCAGGAGGAGGAGCATCGGCGCCAGGTCCTGCAGGCCCTCGAGGGCCGCCTGCAGCACGATTACGCCAGGACGCAGATCATGGACGTGTCCCCGCTCGGCCTCGTCGAAATGACCCGCAAGCGCAACCGCGAGAGCCTCGAGCATTTGCTGTGCGCGCCCTGTCCGAGCTGCGCCGGGCGCGGCTACGTAAAGACGGCTGAAACGGTCTGCTACGAGATCTTTCGTGAAATTATTCGCCAACATCGTCAATTCGACGTGCAGGAACTGCTCGTGCTTGCGCGCCCGGAAGTCATCGAGCGAATGCTCGACGAGGAGTCCACGAGCCTGGCCGAGCTCGAGGAACAGACGGGCTCGCCGATCAAGCTGCAGAGCGAGAGCATGTACTCGCCTGATCAATTCGACGTCGTGCTGATGTAGCTCCCGCCCGATGAACACTGACTCGCCTCATCGTCGCCCGCTGCGTAGCCTGAGCAAGGCGCTGTTCGTGGCGCTCGGCGGCACCGCGATCCTGCTGGCCGTCGCGCTCGGCGTGTTCCGGCTCCTCGTGGCACAGATACCCTCTTATCAGACCGAGTTGCGTGACTGGGTGGCCGCCGAGCTGGGTTTCGCGGTCGAGTTCGCCGTGCTCGATGCGCGCCTCGGTTTGAGAGGTCCCGAGCTGACGTTGCGCCAGGCAACGATCGGCAGCGGTCGTGAGTTCCTCGAGGCGGAGCAGGCGACCATCACTCTCGATCCCTTTGCCCTCGTGTTCTCGCGTCAAATCGACGTTTCGCGGCTGACGCTCGACGGCGTGCGATTGACGGTCGAGCGCGACGCGCGCGGCGCGTTTCGGCTCGGTGACTTCGAGCTGGCGTCAGGACCGGACCAGGGCCAGGGGCTGGCATCGATCCCGGATTCGGTCGAAGTCGCCATTCGTCAGAGCGAGCTCGTCTACCTCGATTCCATCCGTGAGCGAGAGTGGCGATTCGATGATCTCGATCTCGTCATCGAGAGCACCGATGGTGGCTACCGCGCGACGGCAAGTCTCAACCCTCCCGAGGCGCTTGCCGAGCGTGTCGAGCTAGAGCTTGAGCTCAGCCTGCCGACAACCGACGAGGAAGGCATGCGCTTGCGCGCGGCGGCAGGCGCCGAGGTGATCGATCTCGCAACCCTGGTCACACTGATACCCGCGGACCGGATTCCGGCTGTTGACGGCAGCGGCGCTGCGGAGGTAGAGATCGAATGGACCCGCCGCGAGCTTACGGCGTTCCGGTTTGCGGTCGACGCGACCAGCGTGGACCTGGCCACCGGCGACGACCGCTACGACCAACTTCGGGTTTCCGGCAACTGGCGGCGGCTGGATTCCGGAGACTGGAGCCTGAGGCTCGATGACATTTTCATCACGCGCAGCGGGCGCGACTGGGAGCCGGACGGTTCCCTCAGTCTGGAATTTGCATCCGACACCGAGGGCGTCGAGTCAATCAGCCTCGAGGCCGGCTTCCTCCGCCTCGGCGATCTCGAGCCGCTCGTGTCCGTGTTTCCCGTGACGCAGCTTGCCGACCAGTGGAGTCTTTTCGAGCCGGGAGGTGATGTCCGCGCGCTCGATTTTTCGCTGGACCGACGCAACGAAAGCTTCGACTACGATCTGGATGTCGCCTTCGACGCTGTGACGCTGAATCAGGTCGGCGCATACCCGGGGGTCGAGGGCATATCCGGTGCGGTCCAGGCGACCGAGGACAGCGGCACGATCGAGCTCGACACCGCGGCTTTCGGGCTCGACTGGCCCGCATTGTTTGACCGGCCGGTAGCGGCGGAGTCTCTCAACGGCGAAGTGATCTGGCGCCAGAGCCTCGACGCTATCAATATCGTCAGTGCCTATCTCGGTGTCGGAATTCTCGGTCGGGAGGCCCGGGCCAGCTTCAATCTGGAGCTGCCGCACGACGGCAGCTCGCCAGTGCTGGACATTACCGCGGAGCTCGAGTCCGTGGAGCTCGTCGGGGCCACGCAGTACCTGCCACGCCCGGTCATTCCGGATGAAGTCGTGTCCTGGCTCGATCAGGCCATCGTTGGCGGCGAAGCGCGCGACATCGAGTTCACGCTGTCGGGTCCCCTGCGATCGTTTCCGTTCGACGGCGGCGGTGGACAGTTTCACGTTGCCGCCGACGTAGAGAATGTTGCGCTGGACTACATGCTCGACTGGCCTCGCGCAGACAACATCAACGGCTGGATCGAATTCGCTAACGCCGGCTTCCTTGCCGGCGCCTCGGGTGAAGTGCTCGGCAACCGCACCGAGAACTTCGAGCTGGCGATCCCGGACATGCGCGACCCGACTCTCAGTCTGGCGGTAGTGACCAACGGCACGCTGGCCGATGTTGTCGCCTATCTGCGCGGGGCGCCTCTGGTCGCCGAGCGCCTGGGCCCCGGTTTCGAGCGTCTCGAAGTCGCAGACGGGGCGGGCTCGATCGACGCGCGCCTGGATCTGCCGCTACAGAATCTCTCGGCGTTCGCCCTGGATGCCGCGCTGACCATCGAGGACGGCGTCGTGGCCTTCCGCGGGCTGCGACCACCGATTACCGAGCTCGAAGGAATTGTCAGGGCCAGAGAGGACAGCGTATTCGCCGATGACGTCGAGGGTGTGTTTGCAGGCGGACCGATCTCGGCCGCGCTGACGCGCAGCAGCCGACAGGGGTTTCGTGCGGAGCTCGTAATCGACGGAGAGACTTCGGTCGGCTCGATCATGGACGCCTTCGAGCTGCCGCAAACCGAGCTGATCGACGGTCAGGCGCTGTGGCGCGGCAGGCTGCTGCTGCCCGTCCTCGATCCGCTGGCGACGATGCCGACCCAGTTCACGCTGGAGTCGAATCTGGCCGGAGTCGCACTGAGATTTCCCGAGCCGATGGCCAAGCCACCGGGCGAGCCGGTCAATCTTGCCGTGGATCTCAGGTTTCTGACCGGCAACCGCGTCGAGGTGGCGGGAAACCTGGGGGCGACGAGGCGCTTCGCCCTGGGCCTGACGGTCGATGGTGATGCGCTGCGATTTGTGCGCGGTGCCGTCGAGTTCGGCGGCGGGGAACCGAGGCTTCCGGTGCAGGCCGGGATTCGCGTCGGCGGCCAGATCGGCACGCTCGAGCTCGACCCATGGCTCGCGCTCGGCAGCACGGCGGGAATCGGTCAGGCGGGACCTCTGTTTCTCGGTGCTGAAGTCGACATCGCCAGTCTGAACGTGTTCGGCCAGCAGCTCGGCACGACTTCGCTGCGGATCGGGCGGAACCGCGATGACTGGGCGATCGACATCGACAGCGAGGCGATTGCCGGAGAGATCTCGATACCGCGAGGTGTGGAGGAGCGCGCAACCGTCGTCGCCAACATGAGCCGGGTGTATCTTGCCGCGGCGGGCGGGGAGGGCGGCCTGACCGCAGTCAACCCGCGAAGCCTGCCGGGCCTGCAGCTGCAGGCTGCCGAATTCGGCTTTGGCAATCGACAGTTCGGCAACGTTGTCGCGGTCGTGGAGCCGGTCGTCGAGGGCGTCGTGTTGACCGAGTTCACCAGCCAGACCGAGAATTTCGAAACGCAACTCAGCGGCAGCTGGCTTGGCGACCCGAGCAGCTCACGAACCACCCTGAATGCAGAGATTCGCTCCGCCGACGTCGCCGCGGCATTGGCCGAGCTCGGCCTGGATCCGGTCGTCGATGGTGAGTCAGCGGCCGTGACGGCGCGAGTCTTCTGGGATTCGGCGCCAACGGCGGCCTGGCTCGATCATCTGCATGGCGACGTCAGTCTCACAGTCGAGACCGGCACCCTGAGGGAAGTCGACCCCGGCGCGGGCCGCGTCGTCGGCCTCATGAGCATCGCCGCGCTGCCGCGCCGCCTGGCGCTCGATTTCCGCGACGTGTTCGAGGAGGGTTTCGCGTTCGACGAGATTACCGGCAACTTCACGCTCATCGACGGCAACGCCTACACCAATGATCTGAAGTTCGGCGGCCCGGCAGCCGAAATTGGCGTCCTGGGACGAACGGGCCTCAGGGATCGCGACTATCGGCAGCAGGTTGTCGTCACGGCGGAACCGGGCAATATGCTGCCGACAGTCGGTGGTCTGCTCGGTGGCGCCGGTGTCGGTGCTGCGCTGCTGATCTTCACGCGGCTCTTCAAGGAGCAGCTCGCGGGTATCGGGCGCGCGTCCTACTGTCTGTCCGGCAGCTGGGAGGCGCCCACGGTCGAGCTGATCGAAGACGACGAGTCTGCCGCGGCAGAACTTTGCGCCGAATTGCCCGAGGCGATGCGGACGGTAGTCTCGGATGAGTGATTTCGACCGGTTTCGCGTCGCCGCCGCGCAGATGACGAGCGGGACGGACGTCGACCACAATCTTGCCGAGGCCGAAAGACTGATTGGCTCAGCTGTTGCCTCAGGTGCCTCGCTCGTCGTGTTGCCGGAGAACTTCTCGTTCATGGGCGCGACCGATGCCGAGCGCGTAGCGGTTGCCGAAGCGGCAGGCCGGGGGCCGGCACAGGCCTTCGCGTCCGAGCAGGCCGGTCGCCACGGTATCTGGATCGTTGCGGGCACGATTCCCATTCGCTGCGACGACGGTCGGGTCCTGTCGCGTTCGCTGCTGGTCGGCCCGGACGGCGGGGTCATTGCCGGCTACGACAAGATTCACCTGTTCGACGTCGAGGTCCCGGCCGGAAAGGGCGAGAGTTACCGGGAGTCGGAAACGACCCGCCCCGGTGATCGCGTGGTCAGCGCGGCGACCGATCTCGGCCGGATCGGAATGTCGGTCTGCTACGATGTACGGTTTCCGGCGCTGTTTTCGCGTCTTGCCGCGATCGGGATGGACATCCTGGTCCTGCCGGCCGCGTTTACCGTGCCGACCGGCCGCGTACACTGGCTGCCGCTATTGCAGGCGCGAGCCATCGAGTCGATGGTATTCGTCGTTGCCAGCGGTCAGTCCGGTGAGCATCCGGGCGGGCGCCGAACCTACGGACACTCGGTCGTGATCGGTCCCTGGGGTGACGTGCTTGCCGAATGTGCTGACGGTGCTGGAATCGCTCATGCGGAAATCGATATGATCGAGCTCCAGCGCCTGCGCCGGCAGTTCCCGGTGCTGCAGCACAGGCGAGAACTCGATTAACCGCGAAAGGGCAGCCGTTGCAACCTGATACGACCCTGGAGAAAGCGCAAGAGCTGATGCTGGTACCGACCGGCGTCGGGCTCCGTGATCTGGAGCAGGCGATGGGCCGGCTCATGAGCAGGCAGCTCGATTACGCCGACCTGTATTGCCAGTCGACGCGATACGAGACCTGGTCGGTAGAAGACGGCATCGTGCGCGAGGGCGTTTTCAGCCTCGATCAGGGCGTCGGCGTTCGTGCAATCAGCGGTGAGAAGACAGGATTCGCCTACGCCGATCAACTCGACCTCGCATCGTTGACCGATGCCGTCACGGCGGCGCGCAGCATTGCCCATTCCGGCAGCGAAGCCCGCTATCGGATCGGCTCGCAACTGCCTGCGAAGCCTCTGTATCCGGCCATCGATCCGCTGCCGACGCGCAGCGATGCAGACAAGGTCGGGCTTCTCGCCCGTCTGGATCAGGACGCCCGGGCACTGGATCCGCGCGTCGTGCAGGTCATGGCGAGCCTGCAGGGCCTTTACGACATCGTGCTGATCGTCGGGTCCGACGGGACCCTCGCGGCCGACGTCAGGCCGCTGGTTCGGCTCAACGTTTCGGTCATACTCGAGGACGGCAACCGCCGCGAGCAGGGTTACGCCGGGGCCGGCGGCCGTGGCGACTTCAATCTGGTGATGAGCCCCGACGCGAGCGCCGCCATCGCGGAGGAGGCGGTTCGGCAGGCTGCCGTAAACCTGGAGGCTGTCGCCGCGCCTGCGGGCAACATGACTGTCGTTCTCGGCGCAGGCTGGCCAGGCGTGCTGCTGCATGAGGCTATCGGGCATGGTCTCGAAGGCGACTTCAACCGCAAGCAGACGTCCGTGTTCTCCGGCCGCATCGGCGAGACGGTCGCGAGCGCGCAATGCACGGTCGTCGACGATGGCACGCTGCCCGGGCGCCGCGGCTCGCTGACCGTCGACGACGAAGGCACGCCGAGCGAATGCACCACGCTGATCGAGAACGGCATTCTGCGCGGCTATATGCAGGACAAGCACAATGCGCGGCTGATGGGTACGCGCAGCACGGGCAACGCCCGGCGCGAGTCTTATGCGCACACGCCCATGCCGAGGATGACCAATACCTACATGCTGCCCGGGGACTATGAGCCGGAAGAGATTCTGGCCTCCGTCGAGCGCGGAATTTACGCGCCGAACTTTGGTGGCGGCCAGGTCGACATCACGTCCGGCAAGTTCGTATTTTCGATCAGCGAAGGTTATCTGATCGAGAACGGCAAGAAGACCACGCCCGTCAAGGGTGCGATGCTGATCGGAAGCGGCCACGAGGTGCTGACCCGGGTCTCGATGGTCGGCAATGATCTCGAGCTCGATGCCGGCATCGGGG